>NZ_AKJI01000046.1:0-19137 GCF_000282415.1 Pseudomonas sp. GM60 | reverse complement strand
TGACCGTGGGTCTTTCTTACCTCATCTAGCTCGAACACTCCGATCGCTTTCCTCAAGGCTCATGGTCACTCATCGAGCGCGGCATTGTGCGCGCCGCGGTCGAGTGCCCGTGGCGGACAGCGGTCGGCAAAAACTAAAAAAAACATAAAAAAATGACCCAGGAGCACCGTATGTTCAAGCGAGCAATCCCCACCGCACTTTTGCTGGCCACCGGTTCGATGTGCGCACAGGCAGCCGACACTGCCGCGCACGGTTTTCTGGAGGACAGCAAAGCCACGCTGTCGATGCGCACCTTGTATTTCAACAGCGACAACCGCGATGGCACGGCGGACCCGTCGAAAACCGAGGAGGCTGCGCAGGGTTTTGTGCTGCGCTACGAGTCCGGCTTTACCCAGGGCGCGGTCGGGTTCGGGCTGGATGCGCAAGCGTTGCTCGGTGTGACGCTGGACAGCGGCGCAGGTCGCCACGTGGGCAGCGGCATGATCCCGAGTGACGGCGACGGTGCTGCCGACTCCTGGAGCAGCTTTGGCCCCACGGCGAAGATGCGCATCTCAAAAACTGAGTTCCGCTACGGCACCTTGCTGCCGAAATTGCCGATCCTGTTGTCGAACGATGCCCGCGTATTGCCGCAGTCGTTCACCGGTGCGCAGGTCACCTCGAATGACATCGATGGCTTGATGCTGACCAGTGGTGTGCTTGAACACGCAGTCGGTCGCGCCTCGACGGACCGGACCGGTTTGTCGGTGCCGGGCGCTACTCAGGACAGCAACAAGTTCTACTTCGCTGGCGGTGACTACTACATCACCAAGGAACTGAAGGCGCAGTATTACTTCGCGCAGATGGAAGACTTCTACAACCAGAACTTCTTCGGTCTGACCCACGTGCTGCCGATCGACAGCAAAAGCTCGTTCACCACCGATCTGCGTTACTTCAATACCACATCGACGGGCGCCAACAGTTCCGCCGTCGGCCGCGCACAAGGCTACCGCACCTCGGGTTATACCGAGGACAACAACGGTGAAATCGACAACAACACCTGGGTGGCGATGATCACCTATGTGAACGGTGGTCACTCGGTGTCGCTGGGGCATCAACAGGTGGGTGACGGCAGCAACTTCGTGCAGCCCAACCAAGGCAGCCTGGTCGATAAAGGGGCGGGTGGTGGCAGTGTTTACCTGCCGACGGACCGCATGATCCAGAGTTTTACCCGCGCGGGCGAGCAGACGAACTTCGGTCAGTATTCCTATGACTTCGCGCCTTTGGGCGTGCCGGGCCTGAAAGCGTCGATCGCGTATCTGAAAGGGACTGACATCAAGGTTCGCAACGCGGGCGATCAGTCCGAGTGGGAGCGCGATATGACCCTGGACTACGTGGTGCAATCGGGGTCGCTCAAGGGGCTTGGTTTCAGCGTGCGCAACGGCAAGTCGAATACCGATGCGGGCCGCAACGTTGATCAGAATCGCTTTATCATCAACTACACCTTGTCGCTGCTGTAATCGCCCACGGGTCTTTGTAGGAGCCGGCTTGCCGGCGATTGGGCCATGAGGTTTGTGGTGTTTTTGCGGACGCCATCGCCAGCAAGCCGGCTCCTACAGGTTTGGTGGTGTGTCAGGTGAATACAGACCCTGGCGATTGGGCCTTGAGGTTTGTGGTGTTTTTGCGGACGTCATCGCCGGCAAGCCGGCTCCTACAGGTTTGGTGGTGCGTCAGGTGAATACAGACCCTTGTAGGAGCCGGCTTGCTGGCGATTCAGGCGGCGCGGTGTATCTGTTACGCCGCCATCGCCGGCAAGGTATGCGTTGTTGCTAAGGTGTCAGGCGCTGGGTCAGCAACGGCAATAGTTGTTCGCAGGATGCCTCGATTTTCAAATCGAGGATGTCATCCGCCCGTGTCTTGCCCAGGTTAATCGCTATCAGCGGCTTGCCCTGATCCGCCACCGCCCGGCACAACCGAAACGCCGAATACGCCATCAACGAAGACCCCACCACCAGCAATCCCGCAGCTCTTTCCACCGCAGCCATTGCCTTGGCTGCCGTCACCTGCGCCACGTTCTCGCCAAAGAACACCACGTCCGGTTTCATTCGCTCACCCGCGCAATGCGGGCAATGCGGTACCTGAAACCGCGCTTCGAACGCCGCGTCGAGCAGCGTGTCGCCGTCCGGCGCTTGCACCGCATCCACGCCGGCCAGGTACGGGTTCTGCGTTTCCATCAACTGCTGGATCGAATCCCGCTCAATGCGCTGCCCGCAATCCAGGCACAGTACCCGGTGCAGGCTGCCATGCAGTTCGATCACGTCGTGGCTGCCGGCCTGGTCGTGCAAGGTGTCGACGTTCTGGGTGATCAGCCCGCTGATCTGCCGGGTGCTTTGCAGGTTGGCGAGGGCTTCATGCGCCACATTCGGCTGAGCCTGGCGCACCCGCGGCCAGCCGAGCATCGCTCGCGCCCAGTAGCGGCGTCGGGATTCCGGGGCGCTGAGGAATTCCTGATACATCATCGGTTGCCGGCCACGGCGCACGCCTTGGTGGTCGCGGTAGTCCGGAATGCCCGACGGGGTGCTGATGCCGGCACCGGTCAGGACCACGAACGGCTGGTCGGCCATGAACTGCTGAAGCCGGTCGAGTTGTTCGCGGGTGCGGCTGTCGAGCATGTTCAACACTCCGAGGGGCCAGGGGTGTTTGCAGGGTAGCATTTAACCTGTAGGAGCCGGCTTGCTGCGGGCGGCGGTCCGACGATGGCGATCTTACGGACGCCATCGCCGGCAAGCCGGCTCCTACAGGTACGGTGTTTATTTGCGCGCTTCGAGTATCAGGTTGAACGGCGTTTCCGTCGCCCGACGGAACGTGCTGAATCCCGCTTCCGTAAACACTTTGCGCAACCGCGCCTCACCGGCCTGGGCGCCGAGCCCGAGGCCGACTTCCTGGGACAGCGAGTTCGGGGTGCAAATGAACGTCGAGGCGGCGTAGAACAACCGGCCAACCGGGGTAACGTTGTCATCGAGTTTGTCGTTGGCGAACGGTTCCACCAGCAGCACCGTGCCGTCCGGTTTCAGCGACTCATAGGCGTGCCGCGCCGCGCCCACCGGGTCGCCCATGTCATGCAGGCAGTCGAAATAGCAGATCAGGTCGTAGTCGTCACCGGGATAGCTTTTTGCCGTGCCCTGGAAGAACCGCGCCCGTCCGGACACACCGCCTTCCTCGGCGCGCTGGTTGGCGACGGTGACGGACGGCGCGTGGTAGTCAAAACCGACGAACCGCGAGTCGGGGAACGCCTGGGCCATGATCACCGTCGATGCGCCGTGCCCGCAGCCGATGTCCGCGACCTTGGCGCCAGCCTCCAGTTTGGCGACGACACCTTCAAGGGACGGTAGCCATTCGGCGACCAGGTGCGCTTTGTAGCCAGGCCGGAAGAACCGTTCCGTGCCGCTGAACATGCACGGATGGTGTTCGCCCCAGGGCAGGGCGCCGTTGCCGCGCATGGCTTTGACCAGCTTGTCCTTGTCATGGAAAAACGACGCGACCACCCCGATACCGCCCGCCACGTAGACCGGTGAGTCTTCGATCGCCAGCGCCAGGGCTTGTTCTTCGGGCAGACGGAACTGGCCGTCGCGGTGTTCCATGTAACCGGACGCGGCGTGAGCGCTGAGCCATTCGCGCAGCAGGCGGGGGTTGCAGCCGGTTTTCTCGGCGAGTGTTTCGGGGCTGATCAACTGACTGTCGGCCATCGCCCGGTACAGCCCGAGCTCTTCGCCGAGGATGACGTTGGCGAGCATCGCCGCGCCGCCCATGTCGTTCACCAGTTTGCCCATGAAATCGTTGAGTCTGGCCTCGTCCATCACGTGTGCTCCTTTAGCTGGATCACGGTCCAGGGGCATTCTTTGTCGAGGCATTCGCCTCTGGGCAGTGGTCGTGGAAATGATCAGGACGGCGAGTGCGTCCTGCGTGCAGTAAGTTTAGTCCGCAGGCCGTGGGCTGCCGGCCGGAGCGACGAAAGCCCGCATTTGCCTGATTCACGCACGTACCCCTGTAGGAGCGAGGCTTGCCCGCGAAGGCGGAGTGTCAGGCAACGAGGATGTGTCTGAAATATCGCCTTCGCGGGCAAGCCTCGCTCCTACAGGGGTACGTGTGTATCGGAGTGTATCTAACGTCCTTCTCGATACATTTCCCGCAAAACCGGCTCACTGCCGAACACAGCCCAGATACAAACCTGCGATGAACTGCACAGGCCGCTTGGCACCCTATACACCGTGAAGGGGACAACAATGACCACGCTCCTGCCTGAAACCGACCTGACATCCACCCCCGTCGATCGCCTGCGCGTCGACCAATACACCAGCGGCCTCATCGGCCCAAGCCAACCGATGCTCGGCCCGCTGGCCGACGGTGGCACCCTGATCACCGGCACGCCGCCGGGCTGCTGGGGGCCGATGATTACGCCGGCCTTCGAGGGCGGCCATGAAGTGACCCAACCGGTGGCCATTGCCGGTGCCGAAGTCGGCGACGCCGTGGCGATCAAGATCAAAAGCATGCGCGTCACCTCGCTGGCCACCTCGTCCGGCGTGATGAGCTTCGTTGAAGGTCGCTACAACGGCGATCCGTTCGTCGCTAAATTCTGTAGCAAATGCGGCACCGAGCACCCGGCCAGCTACGTCGAAGGCATTGGCGAAGATTCGATTCGTTGCAGCAATTGCGGCGCCGAAGTCAGCGCTTTCCGCTTCAGCCACGGGTACGTGATCGTGTTCGATGCGCAGAATCAGGTCAGCCTGACCGTCAATCAGGACATCGCCAACCAACTGGCGGGCAACGCCTCCGAGATGTCGGCGCTGCCGGAGTTCGCCGCCCAGCATTCGATCCTGTCCCTGGCCCGCGCCGACATCCCCGGCGTTGCTGCGCACATGCGACCGTTCCTCGGCAACATCGGCACCACGCCGTCGCGGGACTTGCCGGACTCGCACAACTGCGCCGATTTCGGCCAATACCTGATCGGCGCACCGCACCGTTTCGGCATGACGCGTGAGGAACTGCACGCGGCCAAGACCGACGGTCACATGGACACCAACTCGATCCGCGAAGGCTGCGTATTGATCTGCCCGGTGAAAGTCCCGGGCGCCGGTGTGTACATGGGCGACATGCACGCCCAGCAGGGCAACGGCGAGATCGCCGGGCATGCCACCGACTGCTCCGGGGAAACCGAAGTGCAGGTCGAAGTGATCAAGCACCTGACACTGGAAGGCCCGATCCTCCTGCAAAACCTTGATGATCTGCCGCCAATGGCGCGGCCGATGAATGCCCTGCAACGGCAGAAAGTCCGCGAACTGGGCGAGCGTTGGGGCCAGACCGAGATCGAGCAGAGCGGCCCGATCACCTTCATCGGCAGCGGCGAGAACCTCAACGTGGCGGTGGAAAACGGCCTGAAACGTGCCGCTTCGGTCACGGGCCTGCCGTATGACGAAGTGCTCAACCGCGCGACCATCACCGGTTCCATCGACATCAGCCGCTTGCCCGGCACCGTGCGCGTGACCTTCCTGTGCCCGATGAACGTGCTCGATCGCATCGGCATCGGCCATCTGGTGCGCGAGAAATACGACCTGGCGTAACGCCCAACGGCGGCTCTGTACCGAAGTGTGTACAGACCCGCCGGCGATACAACCGCCGCGATTTTCTGCCGGAACGCAACACAGGCCCGATACACCGTTTCGGTTAACTGTGATTACGTTCTGACAACCTTTGAGATCGACATCATGCAGACTTCCAACACATCAACGAAGGCCACCGTCGGACTTGGCCTGCGCCGCGGTTTGATGAAAGACCTTCAAGCCGCCCGCGTGGGCGATTTCGACTTTCTGGAAGTCGCGCCGGAGAACTGGATCGGCATCGGCGGCGCTCATGGCGCGGCACTGCGGGGCCTGGCCGAGCGCTATCCGTTGTCCTGCCATGGTTTGTCCCTGTCATTGGGCGGGCCGGCGCCGCTGGACGTCGGGTTCCTGCAAGAAGTGCGGGTTTTTCTCGATCAGTACAACGTGCCGCTGTACAGCGAACACCTGAGCTACTGCAGCGATGACGGTCACCTTTACGACCTGTTGCCGCTGCCCTTTACCGAAGAAGCGGTGCACCACGTCGCTGCGCGCATTCGTCAGTCCCAGGACATCCTCGGTCGGCGCCTGGCGGTGGAAAACGTCTCGTATTACGCCGCGCCGCAGCAGGACATGGACGAGCTGACGTTCACCAACGCGGTGCTGCGCGAAGCCGATTGCGACCTGTTGCTGGACGTCAACAATGTGTACGTCAACTCGATCAACCACGATTTTGATCCGCAGGTTTTTCTGGCCGGCATCGATTCGGACCGGGTGGTGGCGATGCACGTGGCCGGGCATTTCGATGAATCCGACACGTTGAAGATCGACACCCACGGCGCCTCGGTGAAACCGGTGGTGTGGTCGTTGCTGGCCCAGGCTTATGCGCGGTTCGGCGCGCAACCGACGTTGCTTGAGCGGGATTTCAATTTCCCGGCGTTCTCTGAACTGGTGGCTGAATTGCAGACCATCCGCCGCTTGCAGGCCAAGGGGGTGAACCGTGGATAACGCAAGCCTGTTTCAGCAGCAAAACACCTTGGGGCTTTACCTGCGCGACCCCGATCACTGCGCGCCGCCGGCCGGAATGGACGTGGCGCGGGCACAGGTTTATCGCGACCTTGTTTTCAATAACCTCTCGATCTTGCTCAGCGGTACTTTTCCAGTGCTGATCAAGATTCTTGGCGATGAGCGCTGGGGTTCGCTGGTGCGCATCTTCTTGCGGGACCACCGCGCGCAAACGCCGAAATTCGGTGAGATCGCCAGGGAGTTTGTCGACTTTCTTGCGTCAGAGCCGTCTGCGTTGCACGAGGGGTCGTGGCCGCCGTTCATGGTGGAACTGGCGCATTACGAGTGGATCGAGATGGTGTTGCAACAGTCCGACGCCGAGCCATTGCCGGCGAGTGATGTCGGGCTGTTGCTGGATCGACCGTTGCAGGTTTCACCGCTGGCCTGGCCGTTGGCGTATGCCTGGCCGGTGCAATTGGTGGGGCCGGACTATCAGCCTGAAACGCCTCCGGCTCAGCCGACGTTGCTGTTGGTTCGCCGGGCGGAGGACTGGAGTGTGAAGTTTTCCGAATTGAGCCCGCTGGCCTGGCGCTTGTTGCAGCGGATCGGCGAGTTTCCCCAACTGAACGGGCGTGAGCAGCTGGAAGGATTGGCCGTCGAAGCGGGGGCGGCGGGATCGCAGGGTTTCATCGACAGTGGAACGGCGCTGTTGCGGCAGATGCACGGGGAAGGGGTGGTGAGCCCGACATAACCCCCTGTAGGAGCCGGCTTGCCGGCGATGGCGTCCGTTCAAGCGATAAATGTGTCGACTGAGCTACCGCCATCGCCGGCAAGCCGGCTCCTACAGGGGGGATGCGTTTTTATTGGGCGGAGAAGAAGTACCGCGTCAGGTGAAAGAAGATCGGTGCCGCGAAGCAGATCGAGTCCATCCGGTCGAGCATGCCGCCGTGGCCCTTGATCATGGTGCCCCAGTCCTTGGCGCTGAGGCTGCGCTTGATCGCCGACATCACCAGGCCGCCCAGGAAACCCATCACCACAATCACGAACGACATCATCAGCGACTGCCAGAAACTGAACGGTGTCATCCAGAACATGCAGCCACCAATCAGCGTGGCCGACAAACCGCCGCCGACCAGGCCTTCCACGGTTTTCGACGGGCTCACCAGCGGCGCAACCTTGTGCTTGCCGAAGAGCTTGCCGAACACGTACTGCAACACGTCACTCAACTGCACGACGAACACCAGGTAGAACAGCAGCAGCGCGTTCTGGCCCTGGAAGCCTTCCAGGTCCAGCAGCAACAACGCCGGCGCGTGGCTGATGCAGTAGACGCAAATCATCACCCCCCACTGAATTTTGGCCGCCCGTTCCAGGAAGGCGTCGGTGTCCTGGCTCAGCACCGCAATCGCCGGCAACAGCAGGAAGGCGTACACCGGAATCAACAGCGTGAACAGCGAATACCAGTGGGTGCCGATCAATATGTATTGCAAGGGGATCAGAATGAAAAACGCCGAAAACAGCGCGTTATGGTCGCCAGGCCGGGTCGGTGTCAGGGTGATGAATTCCCGGAGCGCGAACAGGGAAATGAAGCCGAACAGAATGACCGTCGCGTTCCCGCCCAGCAGGTAGGACACGAAGAAAATGATCACCATCCCCCACCAGGCATTTACGCGCTGGTTGAGGTTTTCGATGGTCGAGACCGAGCCCTCGGTCGTAGCCCGCTTGGCCAGTATCCGGCCGATGATCGAAGCGATCGCCAACAGGGCGGCAATGGCGCCGAAGAACCACAAAAACTTTTCATCAAGATTCATTCCGACAACCTCACAATCGCGTCACGCGCCCGATCCAGAAACACCTGTTTTTCCTCGCCGCTGATCCGTTGCAGCGGATCGCCGATACGGATTGTGCAGATGATGGGCAGGGGGACGTGTTTGCCTTTGGGCATGGAGCGATGCAGGTTTTCCAGGTAGATAGGCACCAGGTCCACCTCCGGGAATGTCTCGGCCAAGCGGAACAGACCCGATTTGAAAGGACCGGGCAACGCCTCGCTGCCGCGCGTACCTTCCGGAAAGATGATGATCGAATGGCCGGCGCGCACCACGTCGAAAATCGGCTCCAGTACGTTGACGCCGGGCGCGGGGTTGCGATCGATCAGCACCGCATTCAGGCCTTTCTGCGAGATGTATGACAGGAATTTGTTCTTTCCCCAGTAGTCGGCGGCCGCAACCGGTTTCACGTTCACTCGGGCCTCCGGTGGCAGGGCCGCGATGATTGCCAGGGTGTCCATATGGCTGGAGTGATTGGCGAAATAGATACGCTGGCGTGTCAGATCCGGCGGGCTTTCCCATCGGGCCGTGACGCCGATCACGAATCGAAGAACAGAAATCAGCGCGTTACTGATCCACATGAGGATTCCCCTTCAGTTCGCGCGAGATGGCCAGGGTGCGCGTGACGCAGGTCGCGGCGGAGCCGATGGCGATGATGACCAGCGCAATCAACAGCACGTAGTGAGTGGCATAAACGCTCGCTTCGACGGCGTTCAGCAGCAGCCCGACCGTCATGACTGCCATTCGGTGTTGCTTGGCCATCGGGCCGATGAAGCTCTGCTTGAGATCGATCGAGCCGCCAAACACCCTGACGTAAGCCGTCAATGCCGCAGCCAGCGCGGCAAACCAGCCAAGGTCAGAGTAGCCGATGGCGTAGCCCAGGCCGACAATCAGCAGGCTGTCGGCAATCCGGTCGGGGAATTCGTTGTAGAGGCTGCCGATGTCGGATTTCTTGCCGCCCTCAATCGCCACCATTCCGTCGAAGAGATTGCACAACAGACGCAACTGAATGCCGAGGGCGCAGAGGATTGAGCCGATGACGCCCGTGTCGATATTGAGCGCGACGATGCCAGCGAGTGCGAAGGCGATGCTGGCCACGGAGATCTGATTGGGGGAGAGGTCCCTTTTCACCAACTGGTCGGTGACGTATTTGGCCCATCCCGCAGAACGCGTTTTGATGGGTCTTCTGTTTTCATCCATGTGCAATGTCCATATCACTTTTGTAGGAGCCGGCTTGCCGGCGATGGACGTTAACGATAACGCGTTTATTCAGACAACACGCGTTAACGTTCACGCCCATCGCCGGCAAGCCGGCTCCTACAAAGGTCTGGTGGGGAGCTTTAGCTCTGCGCAGAGTCCGCCGCCTTCGCGGTTGCTCAGCGTCAACGACCCGCCGAGGGCCAGCGCCAGTTGCTGGGCAATCGCCAGGCCCAGGCCGGTGCCGCCAGTGCTGCGGTTGCGGGAATTCTCCACGCGGTAGAACGGCTCCATCACGTGGGCGAGTTCTTCTTCGGCAATCCCGGGGCCGCGGTCCATCACCTTCACCGACAAGCTGCCGCCAGGTTTCGATTCCACCTGCAGTTGCGCCGCGCCGGCGAATTTGAGTGCGTTGTCCGTCAGGTTCACCAGCACGCGGCGCAAGGCGTGCGGCCGGGTGTCGATGACGGTGTCACTTTTTCCGCTGAGCTGAACGTCCTTGCCCATGTCCTGATAGTCGAACACCAGGCTGTCGAGGAACGAATCCAGATCGGTGCGGCGACTTTCTTCGGTGGCGCCATGGACGCTGCGGGCATAGGCCACGCCTTCGCGCACCAGGTGCTCCATCTCGCCGAGGTCGTTCCACAGTTTGTCTTTTTCGTTGCAGTCGTCCATGAGCTCGGCGCGCAGTTTCATCCGAGTGATGGGGGTTTGCAGGTCGTGGGAAATCGCCGCCAGCAATTGCATGCGTTCTTTGAGGTACGCCGCGATGCGCGCCTGCATGGCGTTGAAGGCCATGGCGGCATGGGCGACCTCGGTCGGGCCTGTTTCGTCCAGGTGCACCGGGTGGGTGTTGGGGTCCAGCGTTTCGACGGCCTGTGCGAGGCGGGTGAGGGGGCCAATGGCGATTCTCACCGCCAGCCAGGTGCACAGAATCATCAGCAACAGTTGGCCGAGCAAGACGACCGGCAACCAGGGCGACAACGGCACCATCGACGGACGCACGTCGATGGTGACCGGGCTGCCATCGGCCAGTTTCAGATGGACCTGGAAGTGTTTGACCGGACCGGGAATGTCCGTAACCGTCATCGGGTAATCCTTGCCGATGGCGTCCTTGATTGAAGTCATCGCGATAGGCGTATCGCTCATCGCCGTGCCGGGCGAACCTTCATCCAGCAAATAGCGGTAGTTGCGGCGATCGAGTTGTTGCAGCCAACTCATGCGCTCTTCGGCCGGCAAGCGGTCGAGGATGGCGATGGAGGTTGAAACGTCGGTTTCCAGATTGCCCAGCATGGTGTTTTTCGCGCTTTCGTAGCGCTCGTAGTACTGCGCACCGAAAGACAGGACCTGCGCCAGAATCAGACCGATCAGGAAAATCAGCGACAGGCGCGAGGCGAGGGTGCGGGGCCACCGCAGGGAAAGGTTCATGCGGGCGCCCCGAGGACTTCCACCGGCAGCGAAAACACATAGCCTTCGCTGCGCACGGTTTTGATGTAGGCCGGTTCCCGTGCGTCGTCGAGCAAGCGCTGACGCAGGCGGCTGACCAGCAAATCGATGGAGCGGTCGAACAGATCAGCATCGCGGCCCTGGGTCAGGTTCAGCAACTGGTCGCGGTTGAGCACCCGTTGCGGATGATCGAGGAACACCCGCAGCAGTCGATATTCCGCGCCGCTGAGCGCGACCATGGTGCCGTCGTCATCGAGCAGATGGCGGGCCGAGGTGTCCAGGCGCCAGCGACCGAAGGCCAGCAGGCGACCGCTTTCGGTGACCACCAGGTTGGGCGGCAGCATCCGCGTGCGCCGCAGCACCGCGTTGATCCGCGCCAGCAGTTCACGGGCGGCGAACGGCTTGACCAGGTAATCGTCGGCGCCCATTTCCAGGCCGATGATGCGGTCGGTTTCATCGTTGCGCGCAGTGAGCATCAGCACCGGGGTGGTCTTGTGTTTGCCGGCGCGGATCTCGCGGCACAGCATCAGGCCATCGTCGCCCGGCATCATGATGTCGAGCACGATCAGGTCTACCGGCGTGGTCTCCAGGAACGCGCGCATCTGCCGGCCGTCCGCCACGACGGTGGTGCGCAGGCCGTTCTTCTTCAGGTAGTTGCCTACCAGCTCTCGAATCTCGCGGTCATCGTCCACGATGAGGATGTGATCGACGTGTTCCATGGGGCCAAGCCTCTTCAAATAGGGAATGCGCACAGTCTATCGAGCCTTTGCCCGCTCGCCCGCCACCCTTTGTATTGCAGTGTATCTGGTGTGTCGGCGGATACACATGGACTTAAAAACCCGGGAATCCAGGGGTTTTGTATCGCTGTGTATCGGCAGGCCCCTTTGATACGTACCGATTTACACGCGCCGCTTCTCGACACAGACGAGATACCTCAGGGCCTTCTAATAGGTTCCATCGAGGCAAACCCAACCGCCTCGGCTCAATTGAACGACCTACCCATTGAAGCCTTGAGGACACCACCATGAACACCAAAGCCATCTACGCCGCCTGCCTGTTTGCCGCCCTGAACATCTGCACCCTGTCGGCCCGTGCCGAAGCTGACGTCAGCGCCAGGACCTACAGCTACGGCACGCACCTGGACATCAAGAAAGTGGTGTCGTTGACACAGGACACCACGAGCGCCTGCGGGATTGTCGATGCCCAGCTGACTTACCTGGACTCCCAGAACAAAACCCAAGTGCTGGACTACCGAAAAATTGCTGACTGCAACGAAGACAACTGAGTCCTTCGCTGACCGATTGCCAATCCCTCTTTGATACAGGAATAACGCCATGAACAACGTAACCCGCTTTTTGACCGCCGCTGCCTTCGCCCTTGCCGGCGCCGCCGCTCACGCCAACGCCGCCGTTGAACAAAGCACTTGCGGCAGCAGCACCTGCTTCCAGCTGACCCCGGTGAACGAGCAGGGCGCCAACGCCTTCCTGGCACAGGATGGTTCGAGCCGCACGCCGCAAGGGCAGATGGTTGCCGAGAACGGTGGCAGCCGCACGCCACAAGGCCAATTGCTGGATGAGCAAACGGCCTGAAGCAACACCGTTCCCTTGTAGGAGCTGGCTTGCCAGCGATGGCGTCATCACATGCCACTCATATGTGACTGACAGATCGCTATCGCTGCGGTGCGGCGATCCGACAAGCCAGCTCCTACAGGGACCGCGTGTGAATCGCCACCCTCGTATTTATAAGGTGATCCCCATGTTTCTCATCGCTTTTCTGGGCGGCATTTTGACCGTCCTCAGTCCCTGCATCCTCCCGGTCGTGCCGTTCCTGTTCGCCGGGGTCGACCGCACCCGCTCCTCGATCCTGCTCACCCTTGGCGGCATGGTCCTGACCTTCGCCCTGATCTCCAGCCTGGCCGTGGTCAGCAGTGAATGGGTGGTGCAAGCCAACAACACCGGTCGTCACGTGGCCCTGATTGTGATGGCGCTGTTTGCCCTGTCGCTGATTTCTGCGCGGGTCGGCGGCTGGCTGGCACGCCCGTTCGTTCTGTTGGGCAATCGCCTCGACCCCGACACCCGCAAAATGTCCGGCCCGTTGGGTTCGGTGATGATCGGTGTCGCCACCGGTCTGCTCTGGGCGCCGTGCGCCGGGCCGATCCTCGGCGTGATCCTCACCGGCGCCATGCTGCAAGGCGCCAACGCGCAGACCAGTCTGTTGCTGGTGGCGTACGGCCTGGGCAGCGCTTTGTCCCTGGGCACCTTGATCTTCGCCGGTCGCGGCCTGGTCAATCGCTTGAAAGCGTCGATTCCGGTGACCGGCTGGTTGCGACGCGGTACCGGGTTTGCGGTACTGGCGGCTGCGGTGGTGATTTCCACCGGCGCCGACAAGACCCTGCTGGCCGGCACTTCTTCCGAGGGCGTCAGCAGTATCGAGAAAGGCGTGCTGGAAAGCGTACCGAAAGTGGTCGATTACCTGGTCAGCAAGGTCAAGGCCGATACAAGCCTGGACAATGCCCAAGGCCCGATGCCGTCGCTGTCCGGCGCCGTCGAATGGATCAACTCGCCAGCACTGACCAATGAGTCGCTCAAAGGCAAAGTGGTGCTGGTGGACTTCTGGACCTACGACTGCATCAACTGCCAGCACACCCTGCCTTATGTGAAGGACTGGGCGAAGAAATACGAGAAGGATGGCCTGGTGGTGATCGGCGTCCACACCCCGGAATACGGCTTCGAACGCATCATCGCCAACGTCAAGGATCAGGTGAAAAAGCTCGGCATCACCTACCCGGTGGCCATCGACAACAACTACGCGATCTGGCGCAACTTCGATAACCAGTACTGGCCCGCTCACTACCTGATCGACGCCAAGGGGCAGGTGCGTTTCACCCACTTCGGTGAAGGTCGCTACGAAACCCAGGAGAAGATGATCCAGCAGTTGCTGGAAGAAGCGAAAGCTCCCGCTGCGTAACCCGTCAACTCAATGGCTCACAGGCTCCGCGCCGTGGGCCATTGTTCGTTTCTCCTGACTGCGCCGCCACGCCGCGGGCGGTGCGCCGAACTCCCGCCGAAACGCCCGGCTGAATGCCGTATCGGTCTGGTAACCGACCTCCTCGGCGATGCGCATCAATGAGCTGTTGCTGCTGCGTAACAGGTTGGCCGCCAGCAACATGCGCCATTGCGTCAGGTACTGCATCGGCGAAATCCCCACCAGTTGCTGAAAGCGTTCCGCCAATACCGATCTTGAGGTGCCGGCGGTGCGCGCCAGTTCATCCAGTGTCCAGGCATGACAGGGTTTTTTGTGCAGCGCGTTGAGGGCGGCGCCGACGATCCGGTCGCCCACACCCGCCAGCCAACCGGTCCGGCCTTCGCCCTGTTCGTGCATGTACAAACGCAGCACTTCGATGAACAACACCTCGGCCAGCTTGGCCAGTACGCCTTCACCACCGGGCCTTGGCGAGCGCGCTTCGGCCAGCGCATAACGCACCGAAGATTCCAGCCAGATCCCGGCGTTCGAACCTCGCACATTGACCTTTACCACGGCCGGCAACCCCGTCAACAACATGCCCGCCAGCCGCGTATCGCACGCCAGATAGCCGCACACCAGCCGCGTGACCGCGCCGCCACCGCCATAACTCAACTGCCGTGGACGCCGCGCGAGCACGACGTCCAGCCGTGCACCGCTGGCCGGCGCGAGACCGGGTTTAGAGCACATGCGGTGGGCATCGCCCTGCGGAAACACCACCACATCGCCAGCCGTCAACAATTGGGGAGGATCATCACCGAGTTCGACATAACACTCGCCTTCGGTGATCAAGTGAAAGATCACCACGCGTTCGGCGCCGGGCTCGAGAAACGGTGCGGCGGTGTCCGCGCTCGGTGACTGATAACACCAGGGGGCAGTGAACCTGGCGTTGATGAAAATCGCGCCGACCAGGCGGACGACGCGCAGGGTCTGGGACAGGGCGTCCATGGTGGTGTTCCCCTGTGGGCGGGCAGTTTTTGATTGTGAGCCTGTGGCGGCACAACGCGAAACCTCCGGACGATCGGGCAAGGTTGGCCGACGATCGGGCAGGACGCCGATGGTCAGCGGCGCGATAGTTGGCACAGGGTCTGCTGACCCTGTCATCAATAACAAAAATGAGAGGTTGCCATGCCGAAGTTCATCATTGAACGCGAGATTCCGGGTGCTGGAACACTGTCAGAAAGGGATTTGAAAGCGGCTTCGCAAAAGTCCTGCCGAGCGTTGCGCGACTTGCCGGAGGTGCAGTGGCAGCAGAGTTATGTCACCGGTGACAAGCTCTACTGTGTGTACCTCTCGCCCAACGAAGAGTTGATCCGGGAGCATGCCAGGCTGAGTGGTTTCCCGGCCAACCGCATTTCCCGGGTCATGACCGTCATCGACCCCACCACGGCGGAATAAGCCGGGGGCGTTTGAACTCGTAACGGAGCGATTTGATGAGTACTCCCATTGATCTCACTGCCTTGAAAAACCGTCAGATGGCCGCCTGGGCCAGTGGCGACTATGCCGTGATCGGCACCACCTTGCAGATTGTCGGCGAGCAGCTCGCCGAAGCCTGCGACCTGCTTTGCGACGAGCGCGTGCTGGACGTCGCCGCCGGCAACGGCAACGCGACATTGGCGGCCGCGCGCCGGGGTGCCCGCGTCACGTCCACCGACTATGTCGCCGCGCTGCTGGAGCGCGGCGAAGACCGGGCCCGGGCGGAGCGCCTGGAGGTGACCTTTCAAGTGGCGGATGCCGAGGCGCTGCCGTTCGAGGACGGCAGTTTCGATGCCGTGCTGTCGACCTTCGGCGTGATGTTCGCACCGGACCAGGCCAAAGCCGCCGCCGAGCTGGCGCGGGTCTGTCGTCCGGGCGGCCGGATCGGCCTCGCCAACTGGACGCCCGAAGGTTTCGTCGGCCAGATGTTCAAGACCCTGGGCCGGCACATGCCACCTCCGCCGGGGGCACAACCACCGTCGAACTGGGGTTCCGAGGCCTGGCTGCATAAGCATTTTGATGAGCGCGAGTTTCTGCTTCAGGTGACACGGCGGTTCTTCAATTTCCGCTACCGTTCGGCCGCGCATTTCATCGACACGTTCCGCACCTGGTATGGCCCGGTCCACAAGGCGTTCGCGGCGCTGCCCCCCGAAGGCGCCCAGGCCCTTGAGGGTGACCTGACCGAGCTGATCAACCGCTTGAACCGCACGGGTGAAAAATCGCTGGTGGTGCCGAGTGAATACCTTGAAGTGGTGATCACCCGACGCTGAAAAGCACCACGCCACCTGTAGGAGCTGGCTTGCCGGCGATGGCGGTCTGCCAGTTAACGTGATGGTAACTGGACGGACGCTATCGCCGGCAAGCCAGCTCCTACAGGATTCGCGTCGAGTTCCCGGTTTTGCGGTGTGCCGGACTATTCATCCAACCGCTCGCTGTACACCACCCAGACGCTGCACGGCATTTTGTACAGCAGGTGCTCCACCGTGCTGCCGATCAGCCTGCCCAGGCCGCGATGGCCGATGCGGCCCATCACGATCACGTCGATGTCGCAGGCATCGGCGTAGCGGGTCAGGACCTTTACCGGGTTGCCCATGATCATGTGCCGTTGCTGCGGCGCGATGCCGTTGCGTTCGGCCAGTTCGTTGAAGGCTGCTTCCTGGTAGTCGAACAGGGTCCTGGCTTTGCCCGACGAGAAAAACGCCGAACCGTTGTCGAAGCCGAATTCATCGGCGCTGATCGATGACAGGTCATAGGCGTAGACCACATCCAGCTCGGCATTACAGGCGCTCGCCAGTTTCGCCGCTTCGTGAAGAATGCGGTCGTTGAAGCTTTTGTAGTGATCATCATGATGGAACGGGTCGACCGCCGCGACGATCTTGCGCGGCAAGGCATGCGCGGCATGGCTGACGAAGTGCAACGGCACCGGGCATTCCCGCAGCAAATGCACGTCGAGTGGCGTGAACATCAGCCTTGAGAGCATCGAATGCGGCTCCAGCGCCTTGATCAGCACGTCCATCGGCTGCTCTTTCAGGTGAATCAGGATTTCCTCCAGTGGCCGTTCGACCCACGTCACTTCAGTGGTGACGTGCACCCCGATCTTGCGCAAGGGCCGTGCCTGGTCCTCAAGCCATTGACGGTGTCGATCGACATAGCCCAGGCGCATCTGCTCCAGGGCCTTTTCATTGACCAGACTGGCTGTCGCCAGGCCCTCCAGATAATCGAACGCAACGATGTGCAGCGCCGCGTCTTCGGCCTTGGCCAATGCTGCGGCCCTGTCGAAGGCGGGGCTGTGTTCCATCAGGGGTGAGGCGACCAGCATGAAACGTGATTGCTCAGACATGACAAACCTCCCGTGGGTAAACGAGCGTTAGGGTCATTCGACGGGCATTCAACCCTTTGAGTATTGACCATGATCAACCTGTCGTCTGGTCCAGCGGGAGTGGGGCGGCGTGAAGAAGGTGGCGATCACGCGGCGAACATCAACCTCGAGAACAACGCGATCCCTTGTAGGAGCTGGCTTGCCAGCGATGGCGGTCTGTCAGTAAAAGTAAGGGTAACTGGACGGACGCCATCGCCGGCAAGCCGGCTCCTACAGGGGGGATTTGTGGGGGGATGGAATTTAAATAATCTTGGCGCCGCGTGCCTGCAACAGCTCGCGCAGCACGGAGCGATGGCAGTGCGCTTCATCCTCGCAATAGCAGCCGACGGCCAGCGAGGTGTGATGGGAGAGGGCTGCCAACAGATCCAGCAACTGGCTGGGCGCAGGCTGATTCATTTCAGCCTTGAACTTGCGCTTGAAGCCCTCCCAGGTTTTTTCATCTGCCGCCGCCTTGGCTTCGGCGACTAATTCAGCGCTGGGCGACAGCAGCGGTTGCCACACATCATAAAAATCCCGGCGGGCAAACTCAGCCTTCGGCACGCCACGAGGCGGGCGGCGTACGGTGCCTAACCGAAGGCCTTCATCGGGCAGGCGCGGTGAGCCGAGTCGTACGATATGAATAGGCATGGCTTATGGGTGCCGCGAGCCGTCAAACCATTCCATCGCCGTGCGCCAGATGCAAATCCCCAGGAAGTAGGCCGACATCAGCAACCAGAGCCCCATGACCATCGGGTTGATCACCGGATGGTTGATCACCAGCGACAAGCTGCACAGCAACCAGATGGCCGTCACGGCGATGTTGATCGGCATGAACCGGCGCACGCGAAACGGGTGCAGGAATTTCATCCGGGTCACGGTCAGCAACGCCAGGCCGATGACGGTGAGCAGGGTGATCCACGGCGACGGGGCGATGATGTACAGGCACAGCGCAACCACGTTCCACGCGGCGGGGAAGCCCTGGAAGTAGTTGTCTTTGCTTTTCATGTTGACGTTGCAGAAGCAGAACAGCGACGAGACCAGAATCAGCGACACGGTCAGCAGCAGGGTGTAGTCCGGCAACGGGATGTAACGATAGATAAACAGTGCCGGGATAAACACGTACGTCAGGTAGTCGATGACGAGGTCAAGGATCGAGCCGTCGAAGCTTGGCAACACCGACTGCACATTGACCTTGCGCGCCAGTGCGCCGTCGAGCCCGTCGACGATCAGTGCGACACCCAGCCACAGCAGGCAATTGGTGGGCTGGTTTTCCAGCAGGGCGAGGGTGGCGAGGAAGGCTGTGACTACGCCAGTGGCGGTAAAACCATGGGCGCCCCATGCTTTGAGCCTGGCGATGTGTAGGGTGGATATCACGGGGGCGTTCTCCAGAAAGTGAAGCAAGCCAGTCATCACCCTCGTTGATCGGGGGCGGTGGCGAACCGGGTCGGGTTGCAGGTATCGACCGGAAATCCGGGAATAAGGTTCACCGTCTGTAAATCTTAGCTGGGTCGTCAAAAAATACCGTGGTGTTGGGTATGAAATCCTTCACCAAGGGAATGCCTCTGTCGGACTGCGCTTGCGTCCATTCTGGGGGCTGATGGCCGTCCTGATCTTGCAGATGTACTCGGAACCATTGTGGGAGCGGGCTTGCTCGCGAAGGCTTTGTGTCAGGCGACGGATTTTTTGGGGGTGTACATATCCATTCCTGCGGTAACGGCGGCTATTGGTTTCGCTCTTACAG
>NZ_AKJI01000045.1:0-27332 GCF_000282415.1 Pseudomonas sp. GM60 | reverse complement strand
AGGGGCAAGAGCCCTTGGTTACTTGGGGCTCTTCCAAGTGACTCGCTGTAAAAGCGAAACCATAAGCAGCCGTTACCGCAGCAATGGATATGTACACCCAAAAAAAACACACCCACACAAAGCCTTCGCAAGCAGGTCCCACCAACACCGCGAAAAACAGAATTACCGCAAACACGAGCCGTTTTCGCTACTCTGGCTCCAAGCACCCATCGCCCCGCCACTCACCCGACCGAGGCACCATGATCATTTCATCCGCATCCGACTATCGCGAGGCAGCCCGCCGCAAACTCCCCCGCTTCTTGTTCGATTACATCGATGGAGGCGCTTATGCGGAGCACACACTAAGGGCCAACAGCGCCGACCTGACAGGCATCAGCCTGCGTCAGCGCATTCTGAAAAACGTCGAAACCCTTAGCCTGCAAACCACCCTCTTCGACCAGCCCCTCGCAATGCCGATCATCCTGGCACCGGTAGGCCTGACAGGCATGTTCGCCCGTCGAGGCGAAGTACAGGCCGTGAAAGCGGCGCAAAACAAAGGCATTCCCCTGTGCCTGTCGACAGTCTCGGTGTGTTCGATCGAGGAAGTGGTGGCGCAAAGCCAACAATCCATCTGGTTCCAGCTGTACGTGCTGAAAGACCGGGGTTTCATGAAAAACGCCCTGGAACGGGCCAAGGCTGCCGGGGTGAAAAACCTGGTGTTTACCGTCGACATGCCCACGCCCGGCGCGCGCTACCGGGATGCTCACTCGGGCATGTCCGGGCCGTTTGCGTCATCGCGGCGAATACTTCAGGCGATGACCCGACCCGACTGGGCCTTCAACGTCGGCGTCATGGGACGCCCGCACGATCTGGGCAACATCTCGAAGTACCTTGGCAAAGCCGTCACGCTCGAAGACTACATGGGCTGGCTGGCGAACAACTTCGACCCGTCGATCAGCTGGAGCGATCTGGAGTGGATTCGTGACTTCTGGAAAGGCCCGATGATCATCAAGGGCATTCTCGATCCTCAGGACGCGCGAGACGCCGTCAGCTTTGGCGCGGACGGCATTGTGGTGTCGAACCACGGCGGACGACAGCTGGACGGTGTGCTTTCCACCGCCAAGGCATTGCCGCCCATCGTACAAGCTGTGGGGAATGATCTGACGGTGCTGGTCGACTCGGGGATCCGCTCGGGGCTCGATGTCGTGCGGATGCTGGCCCTGGGCGCGAAAGGTGTATTGCTGGGGCGATCCATGGCCTATGCCCTGGCCGCCGACGGTCAACGCGGGGTGGAAAACATGCTGGATATTTTCGCCAAAGAGATGCGCGTGGCGATGACGTTGACCGGGGTGACTTCGATTGCTCAGATCGATGAGTCAACGTTGGTGCAGGCGGTTCGTGAGCTGAACGCTTGATCGTGAAAACGCCCTGTCTATGCAGGGCGTTTTCAATCACTCGACGTCTTTGAGAATCTCGAACTTCACCTGATCGGGATAGAACGCAATGTAACCGCGTATCTGTTCTACGGACACTTTGGGATCTTCATAGCTCCATGCCGCATTCGCGCCCTCATGCCCCGGGACCTGCAGGCTGAAATAGCTCGCATCGCCCTTGTAGGGGCAGTAACTCGTGTGGTCGGTGCGGGCAAAATACTTCTCGTCGATATCCTCCCGGGGCACGTAGTACACCGGAGGGTAATTGGCCTCCAGCAGCACCAGCGCGCGCGCCGACGCAGCCACCTGAATGCCGTGAAACTTCACTAACAGACAGCCGGGCTGCTCGGCGATGGTAATGACAGGGCTAGGACCGGAGCTTTTCATGAAATGCGTTCCTCGGGACGATGAAAAACCTGTGGGAGCGTGCGATGCGGCGATCCGACTTGCCCGCAATGGGTCGCACAGTGCCCCAAAACTTGAGAACACAACTTTGTCAGGTATAACCCAGATTTCGTCAGCGCGACGGCTTCACAGCCGAACGGGGCGCTGAAGCTATCTGTCGGAGGACCGGCACAAGCGCATAGGCGGATAACGTCAAATGTAGAAGCGAGATGCCGTTCGTTGCAATGAGTCGAAACGCACGAGCTGTACATCCATACAGATAAAGATTGCTCCATCGCTCATCAGCCGCCATTCTGTGCACCTCCCGGCAATTGATGAACGATGGTGGTTATGCGGCTGTACCTCTGTGAAAAACCTTCCCAGGCCAAAGACATTGCGGCCGTGCTCGGCGCCCGGCGTCGCGGCGACGGCTGCTGGTTGGGAACGGACGTCACGGTGACCTGGTGCATCGGCCATCTGCTGGAAACCGCGCCACCGGATGCCTACGACGCACGCTACAAGCGCTGGGTCTTGGCGGATCTGCCGATCATTCCGGACAAATGGAAAATGACCGTCAAACCGCGCACCGCCAGTCAGTACAAGGCGGTCAAACGCTTGCTCGGCGAGGCCGATGAGTTGGTGATCGCCACCGACGCCGACCGTGAGGGCGAAATGATCGCCCGGGAACTGGTGGAGCATTGTCGTTATCGCGGGCCGATCCAGCGGTTGTGGCTGTCGGCGCTGGACGATGCGTCAATCCGCAAGGCATTGGCTGCGCTGAAGCCGGGGGCGGAGACCTTCAGCCTTTATCATTCAGCATTGGGCCGTTCACGGGCCGACTGGCTGATCGGTATGAACATGAGCCGGTTGTTCACGCTGCTGGGGCGCCAGTCCGGTTATCAGGGCGTATTGCCGGTCGGTCGAGTGCAAACGCCGACCCTGCGCCTGGTAGTGGACCGCGACCGCAGCATCGCCGATTTCGTCCCCGTGGCTTACTGGGCCATCGACGTGCAGCTGCTGCACGATGGCACCGCGTTCACCGCACAGTGGCGTGCGCCGTCCGACGTTTGCGACGATCAGGATCGCTGCCTCAATCAAGCACTCGCACAACAGGCAGCGGCGGCAATTGGCAACGCGGCGAGCGCCCGGGTGATCAAACTGCGTACCGAGCGCATGCGCGAAGTGGCGCCGTTGCCGTTCGATTTGGGCACCTTGCAGGAAGTCTGTTCGAAGAAACTCGGGCTTGGCGCTCAGGAAACCCTCGACATCGCCCAGGCGCTCTACGAAACCCACAAAGTCATCACCTACCCTCGCAGCGACTGCGGTTACCTGCCGGTGAGTCAACACAGTGAAGCGCCCGGTATTCTCGCCGCCCTGCGGCAAGCAGATCCGACGCTGAACGCCTTGCAGGACCACCTTGAACCGCAACGGCGCTCACGGGCCTGGAATGACGCCAAGGTCAGCGCTCACCACGGCATCATCCCCACGGCTGCGGCAAAGAACCTGGATCGACTGGTGGGCAAGCAGCGAGCGGTCTACACACTGATCCGTGCGCGTTATCTGGCGCAGTTTCTGCCCAACCACGAATACGACCGGACCCAGGCCGACTTCGACTGTGCCGGTGAAGCCTTGCGCGCGGTCGGCAAGCAGATCGTCGAACCCGGCTGGAAACGCGCCCTGCCCGAGGCCCTTGCTCCGGCCAAGGGCCGCGAAGTACCGGCGCCGCAAACACTGCCGACATTGAGCGAAGGCCGTGATTGCGCGGTGGCCGAAGTAAAGCTCAAGGACCTTTGGACGCAGCCGCCCAAACCGTTTACCGAAGGTGATTTGATCAAGGCGATGAAGAACGTCGCCAAGCTGGTCGAGGATCCACTGCTGAAACAGAAACTCAAGGACACCACCGGGATCGGCACCGAGGCCACCCGCGCCTCGATCATTCAGGGCCTGCTCGACCGTGGTTATCTGATCAAGAACGGCAAGGCCCTGGCCGCCACCCCGGCGGCGTTCAGCCTGATCGACGCCGTGCCGCGCGCGATTGCCGACCCTGGCACCACAGCGATCTGGGAGCAGGCGCTGGACATGGTGCAGAACGGCGAAATGAGCCTGGAAGAGTTCGTCACCAAACAGGCGGCGTGGATGAGCAAGCAGGTTGCCCGCTGCGCCGGCCTGAACCTGACCATCAGCGGGCCCGCAAGCCCTGCCGGGCGAGGTGCCACACCCTGGAAAAACAAACGCAAGCCGGCCAAACGCAAGCCATCGACCGGCGCCAAACGTGCAGCAAAAACGCCGGGTAAAGCTTGATGGCACTTCGACTGGACAGCGATGGTCTAGTGTTCTTCAAGCCCGGCTACAACCCTGTTTCCTGAAAAGGCATCGACCATGATTATCGTGCACCACCTGAACAACTCCCGCTCCCAGCGCATTCTGTGGCTACTGGAAGAACTGGCCATCCCTTACGAACTGAAGCTCTATCAGCGCGATCCGAAAACCAACCTGGCCCCGCCGGAACTGAAAGCGATCAACGCCCTGGGCAAATCGCCGGTCATCGAAGACGGCACGCAGAAGCTGATTGAGTCCGCCGCAATCATCGACTACCTGATTCGTCGCCATGGTGAGGGGCGCCTGCAACCCGATCCGTCCACCCCGGCCTACGATGAATACGTGCAGTGGCTGCATTTCGCCGAAGGCTCGGCCATGTTGCCGCTGATGTTGAACCTGTATGTCGGACGCCTCGGTGAAGCCGGCGCACCGCTGCATCCGCGGATCAACTCGGAAGTGGCCAACTACCTCGGTTATCTGAACACGGCACTGAGCCAGTCCGATTACCTGCTGGGCAAGGAATTCAGCGCAGCCGATATCCAGATGAGTTTTATAGGTGAAATCGCCCGCGCCCAAGGCAAGCTCGGCGACTACCCTCATGTAGCCGCCTGGATCGAGCGCTTCCAGGCGCGCCCGGCCTATCAAACCGCACTGAAGAAAGGCGGAAAATACGACTTCGCGCCTCACTGATTGATTCCGCTCTGAACAGGAGCCAGCCCGCATGCCCTCGATAGAACTGCACGCCGCTCAGCGCGACGAACTGGAAACGCTCGAAAACCTGATGCAGTTCTATATGTACGACCTCAGTGAGTGGCTGCCGCTCAAACTCGGCGGGCATGGCTTCTTCCGCATCCAGCCGCAACAGGACTACTGGCGCAACCCCGCAACCCGCCCGTTCCTGATCAAGGTCGACGGGGAGCTGGCCGGTTTTGTGACCGTGGATGACAACACCCATCTGCCTGGCGCGCAGTACAACATCGGCTACCTTTTTGTCAGCCGACGCTTTCGTGGCCAAGGAGTCGCGACGTTTGTCGTTTCTACCCTCTTGAGCCAGCTGCCCGGGCAATGGCAGATTTTCCACATCGACGCCAACCCGCCTGCACGGCAGTTCTGGGCCCGTGTGATACCTGGCCTCACGGGTGACGCGTTCTCCCGGCATCATCAGCCAGTAGACGGTTATCCCTGCACCTTTTACCGCTTCCAAAGCTCGCTGCCCTCGTCCTGAGGGGCGCTTTCACCCTGCTGCTTTCTAATTCCAAACAGCTTTGTCCGACAATATGTAGTGACTGAAAATAATCACTACAAAACCGTTGACGCCTCCGATTTGCCCTTGCATGATGCAGACATCTCCCCGATCGGGAGTACAGCAACATGTTTGAGCAAGCTCGTCTGACCGCCGAGCTGTTTTTCCCGGATACACGCTGCCCACAAGGCAGATTGAAGAAGCTGACCTGGCCCGAACGTCCAGTACAAGGACGAGAAGCGCTGGCGATCAATCCTCATGAAGCTTGTGGCCGACCCTGAAAACGTCGGCAGTGGCCTGAAGGTATTCGCTGCTTCTCTTCGTTGTGACGCTATTGCGTAGCAGTTATTCAACACGACTACATGCAACAGACGCGGAACCCCGTCACTCTCGACGGCCGACCGCTGACGTCCTGGTTTCGGTGCCAGGGATCAACTAACCGATGGGCTACTTGTATTAGCGAATCAACTTTGAAAGATCACCAAATGGTCAAGGGGCATATTATGAATCTGAACAATCAACCTACTATCGATGAACTGGCTCGTATGTTCGCTGCGCAAAAAGACAGCCACGACAGCCACATTCTGTGGATCAGCAAATCGGGCCAGGTTCATATCGATTGCCTGTCGCCGCATGCCCATGAAGCCGAATTCGACCAGAACAACCAGAACCTGTTGGCCCGACTGAAAATGTACCGTCGCGGCCAGGGTTATGTCGGCAAGAAAGCTGCAGCCGACAAAGACTTCATCGGCAATGTCCTGCAAACGCTGAAACAGGCCTGGGACTCGATGCAGAACCAGAATGAAGTTCGGGTGATTGATCGGTTCTACTGATAATCCATAGATGTAGGAGCCGGCTTGCCGGCGATGGACTCAACTACACCGCGGTGAAACAGTCAGTACGCGTTATCGTTAACGACCATCGCCGGCAAGCCGGCTCCTACAATGGGCTGAATGGGTGTTCAAACCAATGAAGGCCCCATAAAAAAGGCCCCGCTCGAATAAACGAGCGGGGCCTTTTTGTTTGTCTCCGTTTTGCTAAACAAAGCTATTGTTAAGCCTATCCGCTGTTGGTCACTGGAGACTTGCGATGAAAAACAAGCTGATGTTCCCGCTGTTGCTGGTTCTGACAAGTGTTGCTCAGGCAAACAGCGTCGACGGTGTCCCGTCATTCGCGGTCGAGTGCCCCGGCAAGTTTCTCGTCCAGGCGGATCAGGATGGGCCGGTCATGATCAACGGCAAGGAAGCCGACACCAAAATCATCAGTGAGCGCCGCTTCGAAGCCAAAGGCTCCGGTATCACCCTGTCAATTGTCCTCGCCGATGACGATTCGGTCGCCGTGACCTCCACCGGCAAGGCCTCCAACGGCGTGTGCCAGTCAGTGGATGACTGACGTCGCCTCAACGGTTCCCAGCAACAGTTCCATGAAGGCCACCGACGCCGCGCTGTGGTAGTTGTTTTTACGCCGCAGCAGCGCGGCCCCGCGTTTGGGCGCCTCCCCCAGCAACGGGATCCTGCGTAACGCGCGTTCCTGAGTGGCGATGGGTTCCGGAAGGATGGTGGCAATCGCCGTGTGGCGGATGACTTCCAGCAAGGTGCTGACCGAGTTCACCTCAATGGCCACTTTTGGCGTGATCTGCTGCTCAGCGAAATACTCATCGATTCGGGTTCGGGTGACGAAGTCCGTGGCCAACAGGGCAAACTCCAGCTGGGCCACCGCTTCAGCGGATAACGCGACCCGGCTTTCGTACAACGGATGATCCCGCCCGACCATCACGCCCAGCGTCTCGGTAAACGCCGGGATCGACTCGATGTCGGCATTCCTGACCTGATCAAATGCAATGGCGATGTCCAGTGAGTCATCCAGCAGCCCGGCCTCGATGTCGTCCATCGACAACTCGAAAATCTCCAGGTGAATGTTCGGATAGCGCGCCACGTAGTCGCGCACCAATGGCCCGACCAGATACGCCATGAACGTCGGCGTCATCGCCAATCGCAACGTCCCCCGGGACAAGTCCTTCACGTCATGCAACGCCCGCTTACCCGCCTCCAGTTCCACCAGCACCCGCCGAGCGCACTCGATGTAGGCCTCACCCGCATCGGTCGGCTTGACCGTGCGCGAGGTGCGGTCGAACAGGCTCACGCCGAGGGTTTCCTCCAATTGGCGGATCTGTTGCGACAAGGTCGGTTGGGACACGTGCAATGCCTCGGCAGCACGGGTGAAGCCGCCGTGGTCGGCGACCGCCAGCAAGTAGCGCAAATGTCGGAGCAACATCGGGATCAACCTATAGGCAGGACTTATGCAATGCATTGTATATCGGTCTTGGACGCTATGAATCAATCGGCAGAAGATTGCTTCACACCCAAGCAGTACTCAACCCGATAGGAGATTCACCATGCAACAGTCCCACGCTTACAACGACCCGAGCCTGGCCCTGACCACCTCGATCCTGGATGCCAAGGTGCGTAAAAACCTGTCGTGGCAGGACCTGACCGACGGCACCGGCCTCGGCCTGGCCTACGTCACCGCCGCCCTGCTCGGTCAGCACCCACTGCCGGAAAGCGCCGCCAAAGTGATTGGCGAGAAGCTCGACCTGGACGCCGACACCGTGGCCCGCCTGCAAATCATTCCACTGCGTGGGAGCCTCTCTGGCGTGCCGACGGACCCGACCATCTACCGTTTCTACGAAATGATCCAGATCTACGGCACCACGCTCAAAGCCCTGGTTCATGAACAGTTCGGCGACGGCATCATCAGCGCGATCAACTTCAAGCTCGACATGAAAAAGGTCGAAGACCCGGAAGGCGGCTCCCGCGCCGTGATCACCCTCGACGGCAAGTTCCTGCCACTGCGTCCTTTCTGACTTGATCCCGGCCCGCACTCAAGTGCGGGCCAGTTCCAGAACCCCACTTGTTTCTGTGTTCACCACATTGGCCTGGAGGATGCCCCATGAAAAAAATTCTGTTGGTGCTGTCGTTGTTAGCAGGCATGTCTGCCCAGGCTCACGCAGAAGAGACGGCCGTCGCTTACGAGTACGGCATGAAACTGGACATCGTGCATGTCGTGAGCATCACGCCGATTGCCGATGAATGCGGGGTCGTCCCCGTGGAAATGACGTACCAGGACTCCACAGGCGCCACCCACATTCTGGACTACAGCGTGTTTGGCACCGGCTGCTCGAACTGATCCCCCATCACTTGAAAGGAAATGCCCAATGAAAGCGCTCATCGACGGTTTTTTGAAGTTCCAGACGGAAGCCTTCCCGCAGCGGACCGACCTGTTCAAACACCTGGCCACCACGCAACACCCCGGCACGCTGTTCATCACCTGTTCCGACAGCCGTGTCGTGCCGGAACTGCTGACCCAGCAAGAACCCGGCGAACTGTTCGTAATCCGTAACGCCGGCAATATCGTGCCCTCCTACAGCCCGCATCCGGGCGGTGTATCGGCCACGGTCGAATACGCGGTGGCCGTACTGGGTGTCACCGACATCGTGATTTGCGGCCATTCGGATTGTGGCGCGATGACAGCCGTCGCCAGCTGCAAATGCATGGATCACCTGCCCGCCGTCAGCGGCTGGTTGCAACATGCGGAATCGGCGAAGGTCATCAACGAATCCCGGCCTCATGCCAGCGACGCGGCGAAAGTGAGTTCGATGGTGCGGGAAAACGTGATCGCGCAACTGGCGAACATTCAGACGCACCCGAGCGTGCGACTGGCTCAGGAAAAAGGCCTGCTGAACCTGCATGGCTGGGTCTACGACATCGAAACCGGTTCGATCGATGCACTGGATGCCAACAGCCGCACGTTCGTGTCGCTGGTCGAGCACCCAACCACGTGCGCCGTTCACGGCAAAGCGGTTGAAGCGGCTTGATCCGCGCACCAGAGGGTCATCGCCCTCAGCTGGCACCGTGCAGCCAATCAGCATCCGCGCTCAATAGCCGCGAAGTGAAAATGCAGCGCGCCCGATTCACGGAAGCGCTGCACCCCGCTTTATTTGTCTTCCGGTTTGGCTGACGAGGATGGCCGGATCTCCGGATTTTCCTCGGCGTTGGGCGGTGTTGGAAAGCTTCCAGGCGTGAACACGTGAGTCAGCAATTCCCTGGCATCGATTTCATTGACACCACTGACCGTGCGAGCCAGCGCAACAGCCTGCTCACATTGCTTATGAGTGTTGACGCGACCACTCAACATCACCATTCCCGCGAGGGTTTTGACATGGACTTGCAGGCCAAGGGTCGGATCGGCCAACGCCAAGGCCGACTTCACCCGGGCTGTCAGCCACGCGTCATGCGCGGCCATTTCCAGCTTATGAGAGTAATGATCGAAGGATTGAAGTTTCATGGCGGACCCCTGTCTCAAGACGCAGTCGCAGACACCCTTAATTATAGTGCGGTCTGCGCTTGAGGTCGGGTTCTCAGCGTTTGACCGACAGATCGATCTGCGTCATGCGACTACGGATCGTGAACACGCCATCGCCCGAGAGAATCGCGCTGCGAGCGAACAGGCGACCACTCTCCCAGTTCGAAAGCCCCAGTTCCGGTTTATTCAGCGCGTACTGCCCGTCAACCCAACGGGTAATCCCGTTGCCGACAAAAGGCGCGTTGACTGCGTTGTAGAAGCGCTCATGCGCCTCGGCATTTTCACTGATCAACGACACGGTGAATTGCGGGCTGTAACGATTGAACAAGGCAATGGCCTGGCCCAGGTCGTCGACGATCTTCAGGCTGACTTCCGGGGTTTCTTCCCACTCCCACTCGCGGCCCAACTGGTCTTCGGGCAGTGGTTCGGCCAACGCTTCGGTCTGGTAGCCGTCGGGGCGGTAGACCTCGACGGTTGCATTCCGCCAACGGCCAGGCAAATACGTTTCGCTGCCCTCGACGATGTGCAACTTGCAGCCCTCTTCCCGGGCGCTGCCGGCTTTTTCCAAGGCATCCAGAAACAGCGGCACCAGTTCGGCAGCGCGATCGCGGTGGATCAGGCAGACGTTCAGGGTGTTGCAGACTTTACGGTCCAGGGAATTGCGCACGACGGCGGCAAAACGCTTGGCGTCGGCGTCCTTGTCGGCGACCAGCCAGGCGCCACCGGTGCCATGCAGGCTGACGGCAGTGCCGACCTGTTGCGCGATGCTGCCCAACTGACTGACCGCACGCCCCGAACCACGGGCTACCGCCAACGACAGGCGACGGTCGGCGAACATCGCCCAACCGGCGGCGTGATTGACACTTTCCACCAGCGACACTGCGCCCACCGGCAAACCGGCCTCACTCAATGCCGGATTCAACGCGTGGGTGACAATGGCTTGCGCCGTGCCCAAGGCATCGCTGCCAATGCGCAGTACCGCGGTGTTGCCGGTGCGCAACACGCCAGCGGCGTCGGCGAAAACATTCGGCCGGCCCTCGAAGACGAAGGCGACGATGCCCAGCGGCGAAACCACCTGCTCGACTTTCCAGCCGTCATGCTCGACGCAACTGATCACTTTTCCGCGCGTGGCTGACGCATCGCGCCAAGCCCGGAGGCCCGCGATCATGTCACGACGCATGCGCTCATCGGCCAGCAACCGTGTGGTGGAGCGTCCACGCGACTTGGCCCATTCGATGTCGGCCCGGTTGGCCGCTTCAATCAAGTCCCAGCAGTCCTGGTTTTCCAGGCGTTGGGCAAAAAGGTCGAAAAACGCACTGATCGCCTGATCGGAAACGGCGGACATTGCCGTAAACGCCGCTTCAGCCCGCTCAATCGCGACCGCCGCTGCTTTCTGGTCAGTAACGGGAATCAGCAGCAACTCGCCGCTGACCTGCTCCACCAGCAGGTGGTCCCCGGGCTGAAAACGCAAGGCCAGTTCGGGGCTGACCACAGTGACGCGGTTACCAGCGAAAGGGATTGGCGTGCCAGCGACTAGACGTTCGAGCGCAAGAGACATGAAGCGGTTTCACCATGCAATGGGCGGTCAGAAAATGTATAGCAAAACTTCTGGAGCGTCATTAACCGGTGGCCATCCGGCGCATTTCGTTCGATTGCGAAACCCTACGCAAATCCCCTGTAGGAGCCGGCTTGCCGGCGATGGACGTCAACGATAACGCGGGCTGTCTGAATAAACGCGTTGCCCCGACGTTTTTCGCCGGCAAGCCGGCTCCTACAGGGGAATGCGTACGAACAATGAGACAGGCCACCTCGGTGGCTGTGGCGGTAGTCGCGCCGGCCACAACCCCGCGCTATCAGAACACCGACCAGCCAATCCGCTGGCTCAACAACTCCAGCGCGGCCATGCCCGCGAGCGAGTTACCGGCGGCGTTGAGTTCCGGCGACCAGACGCACACCGTGAACTGCCCCGGCACCACCGCGACGATCCCGCCGCCCACGCCGCTCTTGCCGGGCAAACCGACGCGATAGGCGAAGTTGCCCGCCTCGTCGTAGAGGCCGCTGGTGGCCATGATGGAATTGACTTGCTGGGTCTGGCGGCCGCTGAGGATCTGTTCGCCGCTGTGCTTGCAGAAGCCGTCGTTGGCCAGGAAGCAGAACGCCCGCGCCAGGTCCACGCAGCTCATGCGCAGGGCGCAATGGCTGAAGTAGCTGCGAAGCACCGCTTCGACATCGTTGTGAAAGTTGCCGAAGGATTGCATCAGGTACGCCATGGCGGCGTTGCGCGCCCGGTGCTGGTATTCGGACTCGGCGACCTTGCCGTCGACCATGACTTGCGGATTGCCCGACAGGCGCCGGACGAAATCGCGCATCGACAAGGCCGGTGCGGCAAAGCGCGACTGGTTGATGTCGCAGATCACCAGCGCACCGGCGTTGATGAACGGATTGCGCGGGCGCCCGCGTTCGAATTCCAGCTGCACCAGCGAGTTGAACGGCTGCCCGGAAGGCTCGTGCCCCAGGCGCTGCCAGATGGCTTCGCCGGAGTGCTCGATGGCCTGCACCAGGCTGAACACCTTGGAAATACTCTGCACCGAGAACGGCGTATGGGCGTCACCGGCGCAAAACAGTTCGCCGTCATTGCCGTACACGGCGATGCCCAGTTGATTGGCCGGCACGGTGCCGAGGGCAGGAATGTAGTCAGCCACCTTGCCCTGACCGATCAGGGGCCGAACTGCGTCAAGGATCTCGTTCAACAGCGCTTGCATGCCGGGTTCCGAAGTCTCGCCCCAAGGGATTGCGGGGACACTGACGCTAGACGCTGGTGGCAACGAATGGATCACAGTGGTGGCGTGGAATACCCCCTGTAGGAGCCGGCTTGCCGGCGATAGCGGTGGATCAGTCGACACATTTATCGCCGGAACGGACGCCATCGCCGGCAAGCCGGCTCCTACAGTGATTTGTGGGGGGCCAAGGAAATTTCGGGGGTTACGTATCAGAGTGTGTACAGCCCCGTCCTTGACACACCCCGTCCATAAAACCCCACCCCAACGACACATCGCAGATACACCCGATTGATGAAATGTGCCTGTCGATTGGCTCAGCCGATCAAAGCGCTCAACTCACTCAATGCTACGGAGTATCACCATGTTCAAGCTCTCGACTTCTTCCCTGACCCTCGGCCTGATCATCGCCGGCGGCCTGGCCCTGTCCAACGTCGCGTCGGCCTCCGAGTCCGAAGCGTTCAGCATGAAACAGCTGGCCCACGGCTACAGCCAGGCCCACGCCGACACCACGGAAAAACCGGCTGAAGGCAAATGCGGCGAAGGCAAGTGCGGCGCCGGCGAGTAACCCTTGCGCGGGGCCGCGAGCCCCGCATCCCTGACTGAACGGAGACCACGTCCATGAACTCTGCAATCTCGTCGGCCGTGAAAGGCCTGCACCTGAATCTCGATCGTGCCGGTAGCTGGCTCGCCCCATTGACCCTGCGGTTGTTCATTGCCTGGGAATTTTTCGAGTCAGGTCTGGAAAAATGGAATGGCGAAAACTGGTTCGCCGACATTCAGGATCGCTTCCCGTTTCCCTTCGACCAGATACCGGCGACGCTGAACTGGGAACTGTCGATGTGGGCCGAACTGCTTTGCGCCCTCGCCATCCTCGTCGGCCTTGGCACGCGGATTTCGGCCATCGCGTTGATCGTGGTCACCCTTGTGGCGACGGCCGCCGTCCACTGGCCGGCCGATTGGTCTACATTGAGTGAGCTTGCTCAGGGTTACTCCATCAGCAACAAGGGCTACGGCAACTTCAAACTGCCGCTGATTTACCTCGCCGCCCTGATGCCGCTGTTGCTCTCGGGTGCCGGCAAGCTCAGTCTCGATACGTTGTTGGCTCGCTTCTTCTGGCGTCGCAACCACCGCTGAGGCGCCAGCGTTTCGATAACGTACCTGCCACTCCCAATAGAACAGGAGCAATCGCCATGAGTCTCACTCTCTACGGTTTTGACGGCAGTACTTATGTGCGCACAGTGAAGATGTTGCTGGTGGAAAAAGACGCGGACTTCGAGCAGGTGCAGGTCAACGTGATCAAAGGGGAACCGCACCTGCCGGAGCATCTGGTGCGTCACCCGTTCGGCAAGGTGCCCGTCGTCGACCACGACGGCTTTCGGGTGATCGAAACCGGCGCGATCATTGCCTACCTGGACGAAGTCCTGCCCGGCCCGTCAATCACCCCGGACAACGCCCACGACCGTGCGCGCACCCACATGGCCCAGGGCATTTATGATTCCTACGGTTATGGCGCGCTGGTCTCGGTGTTCGGCTACCATCTGTTTCCCGACTTCATTGGCGGGCAGAATGAAGATTCGCGCCGCCTAGGCATCGAGAACTCGAAACGAGTGCTGCGCGAGTTGATGAAGATTAAAGGCACCGATCCGTATATCGCCGGCCTTGAACCGAGCATCGGCGACTTCTACCTGGCACCGGGTTGCGCCTACATCGCGATGACCCCGGATGCGCCGCAGGTATTTGCCGTGGACGGCTTCAACAGCTGGTGGAAACGGATGCAGGGGCTGACGAGCTTCAAAGCCACACAGCCGCATTAAGCTACGCCCCAACTCACTTGCGAAGACAGGAGCCACCATGAGCGTGACCACCCAATGGATCGAGATCGATAGCGCTGAAGGTAAATTCGGCGCTTACCTGGCGATTCCGCATACCCGCAAAGGCCCGGGGATTGTGCTGATCCAGGAGATCTTCGGTGTGAATGAACACATCCGCTCGGTCGCCGAGCAATATGCCGCCGACGGCTACCTGGTAATCGTACCGGACCTGTTCTGGCGCAACGGCCCGCGCATTGAACTGACCTACGACGAAGCCGGCTGGAAACGCGCCGTCGAATTGATGAACGCCACCGACGTCGGCAAAGCGCAGAAAGACATCGAGCTGGCCATCGACGCCCTGAAAGCACAACCGGGTCTGGATGGCGGCATTGCCTCCATCGGCTACTGCTTCGGCGGCTTGCTCTCCTACCACACCGCTGCCAATGGGCTGGTGGACGTGGCGATCGCCTACTACGGCGGCGGCATCCAGAACCAACTGGACCGCGCCGACGAAATCGAAGTGCCGCTGCTGATGCACTTCGGTGAACAGGACAGCCATATCCCGCTGGAAGCCGTGGAGAAAATCGCCGAGCGTTTCGACAACAACGATAACGTGGAAATTGTCGTGTACCCGGAAGCCGAGCACGGCTTCAACTGCTCACATCGCGACAGCTACAACCAGCGTGCCGCGGCTGAAGCCCATGGCAATACACTGATCTTCCTGGGCATGGAGCTCTAAGACCGACACGCTTTTGGTAGGAGCCCGGCTTGCCGGCGATGGCGTTTTCATGAACGCCATCGCCGGCAAGCCGGCTCCTACAGATTTCGGGTGAATTCGGGATTGAGGGATTGCGCCGAACCTTTAAGAGCCGGCCTCGACTAAATGCAGCCGCATTGCAAACACGGACCTGTAGGAGCCGGCTTGCTGGCGATGAGGCCTTCAAACCCTGCGGCGTTGCTGAGGGCGCCATCGCTGGCAAGCCAGCTCCTACAGGGATTTGTGGTGTGCAGATGCTTCGGAGCTGCGAACACGGTCTTGTAGGAGCCGGCTTGCTGCGGGCGGCGTTCCGACGATAGGGCCTTCAAACGTTGCGGTGGATTTGAGGACGTCATCGCCAGCAAACCGGCTCCTACAGTGGTTTGGCGGTGTATTTAGCTGCCGGCGCCGCCGTGTGCTTCTTCGAAGAAGTAGTCCTTCCAGCTGGCGGCCTTGTTTTTCAGCACGCCCAGTTCCTGCAGTTTCTCGGCGTAGACCGCCGTGCGCTGCGGCACCACCGTGAAATTGATCTCCGGATCGTTGACGATTTTCTCAACCAGCGGCAGGGCCAGCTTCGATTGTTCGACGCGGATGTAGGTCTGGGCGGCGGCGGATTTGTCGGCCTTGATGATTTTTTCCGCTTCGGCCAATGCGTCGTAAAACGCCTTGTAGGTTTTCGGGTTTTCGTCGTGGAATTTTTCCGTGGTGTACAGCACGTTGAACGTAGCCTGGCCACCCAGCACGTCGTAGGAACTCAGCACCTTGTGCACGTTGGGATTCTGCAATTCCTGATACTGGAACGGCGGGCTGGAGAAGTGCGCGTTGATCTCGGAACCCCCGGCGATCAATGCCGCCGTCGCATCCGGGTGGGCCAGGCTGATCGAGATGTCGTCGAATTTCTTGTAGTGGTCATTGCCGAACTGCCTGGCCGTTTCGATCTGCAAGGTGCGCGACTGGAACCCTACCCCGGCCGCAGGCACGGCAATGCGATCCTTCTCGGTGAAGTCCTTCAGGCTCTTCACATTCGGGTTGTTGGTCAGCAAATAGTTGGGCATCGAGCCCAGCGAGGCAATCGCCTTGACGTTCTGTTTGCCCTTGGTGCGATCCCAGATCGTCAGCATCGGTGGCACGCCCGCCGACACCACATCCAGCGCGCCGGCCAACAGCGCTTCGTTCATCGCCGTGGCACCGGAGATGCTGTTCCAGTCGACCTTGATGTCGAGGCCCTGGGCCTTGCCGTGCTTCTCGATGAGTTGCTGGTCGCGGACCACATCCAGAATCAGATAACCGATACCGAATTGCTGGGCGATGCTGATCTTGCCTTCGGCCTGCGCGCCGGGACTGAGTAACGCACTCATCGCCGCCAGGGAGGCCGCCAGGAGGGTCAACGCTGAACGCTTGTAAGGAGTTGCCATGAAATGCTCGCTGTGAGTGGACGAATCAGAAATAAAACGACGACGAGGACTATTCCTCCACCGCCAGTGTCTTGTTCAACTCCCCGATTTTCTCCAGCCGCGCCCGGACGATGTTGCGGCTGATGTTCAGCAGGCGTCCGGTCTGCAACTGGTTGCCGTGGCAGAACCGATACGCCGCGCGGAAAATGGTTTCTTCGATATGTTCGTAAAGGTCCGGGATGTTCTGTTCGAACAGCGCGTTGAGGGCGGCTTCCAGGTCCACCGGGCCGGCAACGGCGTGGCTGGTTTGGCTGGCCTGTTCCTGGCGGATGCCGGAGGAACGCATGTCCACCAGGTGCAGATCCGCCGGGGCGACCCGCTGATTGCGGCACACCAGCAACGCGTGGTGAATGGAGTTTTCCAGCTCGCGGATGTTGCCTGGCCAGCTGTGCTCCAGCAGCTTGCGTTCGGCTTCGACGCTCAACGACGCGCGGTTGTAGCCCAGGCGCTGGCAATGTTCTTCGAGGAAAAACTCGGCCAGCGGCAGGATGTCGCCCGGTCGTTCGCGCAAGGGCGGCAGGCGAATGGTCGCGACGTGCAGACGGTAAAACAGATCCTCGCGAAAATGCCCGGCGACGACCGCATCCGCGAGGTTGACGTTGGTTGCAGCCACCAGCCTTACGTTGATCGGGATCGGCGTGCGCGAGCCCAGGCGCACCACTTCGCGCTCCTGCAAGACCCGCAGCAGTTTGACCTGCATGTTCAACGGCAGATCACCGATTTCATCGAGAAACAGCGTGCCGCCATTGGCTGCTTCGAACCATCCGGCCTTGTTGGTCGTGGCGCCGGTGAAGGCGCCTTTTTCGTGGCCGAACAGCTCACTTTCCACCAGGGTTTCGGCAAACGCTCCGCAGTTCACCGCCACGAAGGGCTCGCGTCCGCGGCGGCTCAAATTGTGGATATGCCGGGCGACCAGTTCCTTGCCGGTGCCGGTCTCGCCAATGATCAATGTGTTGGCTTCACTGGGCGCCAGGCGCTCGATGCGGCTGAGTAATTCCTGGGAGCGCGGGTCCTTGAACACCAGGACGGTGGCCCGCACCGACTTGGTCAATTCGCGAGCGTTTGGATGAGTGATCAGCGACATGGTGCATTCCTGGCAGTAAAAGCGCGTGCTCAATAGTGCATGAAGTTGTTTAGACTAAAAAATTCTTAATTAGTATTTATATATTCCCAAAAACCATATGCAACGCAACTGCTGCCAGCCTGCTGCTGGAGCAGCAATTGGCACGCACCGGCCTGCTTGCACATCAACACCCCACGCCCCCCGTCGCGCCCTCACCTCGCCCTGAAACCCAGTCCCTGCGCGGCCTGCAGCGCGTTTTTCGCGCAGTGGCATGCAATCTGCTCTCTCCCATGTGCACCGCAAAACTTTGTAGGAGCTGGCTTGCCAGCGATGGCGTCCTCAGAAACGCCGCCAGGCTTGAAGGCCCCATCGCCGGCAAGCCGGCTCCTACAAGGACTGTGTTCACAACGCTAGAAAAGGGGTGCGCCGCAATCCCCCTGTAGGAGCCGGCTTGCTGGCGATGGCGTCGGCAAGAACGCCGCCAGGTTTGAAGGCCAGATCGCCGGCAAGCCGGCTCCTACAAAGACTGTGTTTCGCCAATAGCCATTTAGGGAGAGTTCAATGAAACGTTTCTGGCGCAACAGCCTGGTCGCCTTGACCGGGTTTCTGCTCAGTGCCACGGCGCTGGCCGGACAGGCACCGGCGTCGGTGAAGATCGCTATCGTCGCGTATACGCAGGGTGGCAAACCGGTATTCGGCGGGATCGCCGGGCGGGTGATCGAGGACGGTTGGCTGGAACAGCAACTGGCGCAGCGCGGCGTGAAGCTCGACTGGATCGCCCTGCCCCACGCCGGCGCCGGGCCGCAGATCAACGAAGGCTTCAGCAACAACAGCATCGACTTTGCCGTGCGCGGCGACCTGCCTTCCGTCATTGCCGGGGCTGGCGGCGTGCCGGGCAAGCTGATCGTGCCCGGGGGCAGCGGCAACAACATCTATCTGGTGGTGCCCGCCGGTTCCAGCGCCAACAGCATCGACGACCTCAAGGGTAAACGCCTGGCCCTGCATCGCGGTCGTCCGTGGGAGTTCGCGTTCAGCAACTTCCTCGCCAGCAAGGGCCTGAAGCTCGACGATTTCAAGATCGCCAACCTCAATCCGCAAGTCGGCGCCGCAGCGGTGTCCGCTGGCAAAGTCGATGCGGCCGTATTGCTCAGCGAAGCCTATGCGCTGGAAGACAAAGGTGTCGGCAAGATCATCTGGTCGACCAAGCAAGGCGCCAACGACTGGCGTCTGGTCTCCGACCTCTGGGGCACCGACAGTTTTGTCGCGCAGCACCCGGACATTACTCAACTGCTGGCGACCGCCTGGATCAAAGCCGCCTGGTGGATCTCCCAGGAACAAAACCAGGACGCCTACTACGAACTCTCCTCCCGCGCCGGCACCGCTGAAAGCGTGCTGCGCCGCGACGACCAGAACGATCCCGTGGCCTGGAAAGACCGCTGGGCGCCGAAAAGCGACCAGCAACTCAAGGCCCACTATCAGGCACTCACCGCCTATGCGCTGGCCAACCACCTGATTCGCGACACCTACGACATCACCCCTTCGCTGGCCACCGGTTTCACCAACCAGGCGCTGATCGATCTGAAACTCACCGACTACTGGCCGGCCCTGCGCGGCCAGGTCAGCAACAATCCATGAATAGGGAAATCCAGATGAAACTGCCGCAACAATTCGTTTTCGGTCTGAGCGTCCTGGCGCTGTCCATGAGTGCCATGGCCGCCGGTGCCCACGCCCCCAAACCCGACCCGCAACAAGGCGATGGCCGCGTCTCGGCGTTCTACACCTGGCAAGAGGTGATCCCGGCCACGCCAGGCAAACTGCTGCGCAGCGAGCCGCTGGAAAAAACCCTGAGCCTGCCCAACGCCGCGAGCGCGCAGCGGATTCTCTACACCTCCACCGACGGCATCGACAACAAGACGCCGATCGTGGTCTCCGGCACGTTGTTCCTGCCCAAAGGCAAGGCGCCCGCCGGTGGTTGGCCGGTCGCCAGCTGGGGGCATGGCACGGTCGGTGTGGCCGATGTGTGCGCGCCGTCCTGGCAAGGTCGCTCCTACCGTGACGTGCAATACCTCAGCCGCTGGCTGGATGAAGGTTATGCCATCGTCGCCACCGACTATCAGGGCCTCGGCGTCCCCGGCGGTCACCCGCTGCTGAACAATCGCATGGCCGCCTACGGCATTCTCGACGCGGCAAAAGCCGTGGTTGCGGGCGTTCCGGGGCTGGCCAACAAAGTGCTGATCGTCGGTCAGTCCCAGGGTGGTGCGGGCGCCTTCGCCTCGGCGGCCTATGCCCCGACCTACGCGCCGGACCTCGGCGTCAAAGGCAGCATCGGCACCGGTGTGATCTACACCGTCGGCGCGAAAAACGTCGGCGAACAGGACGTCAACAAAGTCGATGCGTCCCTCGCCTACGGCTTCTACACCCTGCTCGCGGCCCAGCAATACGACCCGAGCATCAACCCCAAGGATTTCTACACCGACAAGGCCCTGCCGCTGTTCGAACAGGCGCGTACCAGTTGCCTGGCGGCGCTGGTCAGCGATGTGGTCGGCGTCGGCCTGACCCCGGCCAATGCCAAGAAAGACTACAAGGGCGACCAACTCGCGGCGTGGCAAAAACAGGTCTCCTACCCGACGCTGAAACTGGCCCAGCCGATCTTCATCGGCACCGGCGCCGAAGACAAAACCCCGGCCGCATCAACGCAAGTCGCGCTGATGCAGGACGCCTGCAAGACCGGCTCGGTGGTTGAAGGCCACCTCTACAAAGGGCTGGGCCACAGCGAAACGGTCAACGCCTCGCTCAAGGACTCGGTGCCATTCGCGCACAAGGTCATCAACGACCAGCCCATCACCCCGATCTGCAGCCCCAGCGTGCAGTAAGACGGAGCCTTCGACATGAGTATTGAATTCTTCACCCGCCTGCCCCTGCATGGCGAAACCCAATTCCTTCCCGGCGACCCGCGCAACCGTGGCGACTGGCACCGTGGCGGCCCGAGCACCGGCGCCGTCTCGGGGTTCAGCGTCGGCGATCACTTCACCTACATCGACTACCTCGGGCAAATTGCCAAGGCTGCCGAGATCAACGGTTTCGGCGGTGCGCTGATGGTCAACGCGCCCTCCGGCGAGGAACCGTGGACGGTCTGCTCGCTGCTGGCCCGGGAAACCCGCACGCTGAAATTCGTCACCGCGTTCCAGCCCTACCACTACACGCCGTGGGTGGCGGTGCAGCAGGCCGCGACCTATCAACGGGCGACCGGCAACCGGCTGGTGTGGAACATCATCAACGGCGGTTCGGATGCGATTCAGCGCCAGGTCGGCGATTTCAGTGATCACGATGAACGTTATGAGCGCGCCATCGAGTTCATGGACGTGGTCAAGGGTTACTGGCACAACGAGAATTTCCACTACGAGGGCAGATTCTACAAGGCCGAGGGAGGTGGCCTGCGCGGGCCGTTGAAGAAAGCCGAGCTGCCGCTGATCTGCACCGCCGGCTCGTCGATTCCAGCCCGGGAATTCGCCGCCAAACACGCTGATTTCTACCTGATGCGCGCCGAGCACCCGAACGAGATTGCCGCGCTGATCGCCGACATTCGCGAGCGCGCGCTGAAGTACGGACGCAGCGACATTCGCTTCGGTTTGTCGATTGACGTCATCACCCGCGAGACCGAGGAACTGGCGCGCACCGAAGCCAGGCGCTTCTTCGATGAAGGCATCGCCAGGGGCGCGGTCAAGGCCGTGGCCGCACATGCCGGGCTGCGCACCGCGCGCAAACTCAGCTATGAAAACGAGTTCGCGCAGAAGACGGAAACCCAGAGTTTCGATGACTTTTTCATCCACCCGAATGTATGGACCGGCTTCGGCTACATCGGCATTCCGCCGGGCTGCGCATTGGTGGGCAGCTACGAAAATGTCGTGGCGCGGATTCGCGAGTACAACGCCATCGGCATCGACCTGTTCTTCCTCGCCGGTTACCCGCATCTCGAAGAAGCCTATCGCCTGGGCGAGCACATCCTGCCGCACTTTCGCGGCGAGCGCGCCGAACTGAGCCGCCCGCTGCCGGCGCCGCTGGAACTGCGTTCCGCCAACGGCCCGGCCGGAGCCTGATGCCATGAGCGAGGATCATTCATTGTTCAGTCGCCGGGATTTTCTCGGTCACAGCGCACTGCTCGGCGGCGGCTTGCTGCTCGGTGGTGGCCTGCTCGCCGGGTGTGGCCCGAGCGGCGAAAAACCGGCGGCGGCGATTGCCACCGACGACGATCAGCCGCGTTATGGCGGGCGCCTGCGACTGGGGATTCTCGACGGCAACCAGAGCGGCAACCTCGATGCGCACAAACCCATCGGCAGCGGCATCGTTCGCGGCTTTGCGCTGTACAGCAAGCTGTGGGAATGGGACGAGCAGATGCAGCCGCGCCTGGCCCTCGCCGAGTTCGCCGAGCCGAATGCCGACGCCAGCAGCTGGACGTTGCGCCTGCGCCCCGGGCTGGAGTTCCACCATGGCAAGACCATCGATGCCGATGACCTGATCTTCTCAATCCGCCGCCTCACTGACCCGCAACTGGCCTCGCCCTATGCCGCGCTGTTGCACTGGGTGGACCGCGACAACCTGGTCAAGCTTGACTCGCGCACCGTGCGCCTGAACTTCCGCGAAGGCCGCAGCTATATGCCGCTGGCGGAAACCTGGGTCAACTTCGGTGGCATCGTGCCGGTGGACTATCACCCGGTGAGCAATCCGGTGGGCGCGGGCCCCTACAAACTGAAAAGCTTCACCCCCGGCCAGCGCTCGCTGTTCACCCGCTTCGAGAACTACTACAAGGACGGCAAACCCTACGCCGACGAGCTGGAAATCATCGACTTCAAGGATCAGGTTTCGCGCTTGGCGGCCCTGCGTTCCGGGCAGATCGACATGGCCAACGTGATGCCCACCGAACAGCTGGAAGTGCTGCAGCACGACCCTCGGCTCAAGGTGCTGAAATCGGTGACCGGTAACTGGTTGTCGTTCGACATGAACCTCGACAAGCCACCGTTCAACGATCCACGGGTGCGCGAGGCCTTTCGCCTGCTGGCGGATCGCGAAGAACTGGTGCGCCGGGCGCTCAACGGTCAGGGCCGCGTGGCCAACGACCTGTATGCGCCGAGCGATCCGACCTTCAACCACACGCTCGGGCCGCGTCCCCACGATCCGCAGCGCGCGGCGCAATTGCTCAAGGAGGCCGGCTACGAAAACCTTGAACTGGAACTGGTGACCACGCCGGGGCCGGGGCTGACGTCGGCGCTGGTGCTGGCCGAGCAGGCCAAGCGCATTGGCGTCACGCTCAAGGTCAAGCAAGTGGACCTGGCCACGTTCCAGGGACCGCTGCGCACCGACTGGACCTTGAGCACCGGCGGCAGCATCGGCGCGCCGTTCCTGGCCAGTGCGATCCACACCGACGCGCCGTTTGCCGTGGCCAACAAGACGCACTTCAAGGATGCACAGTTCAGCGAGCTGTTTCTGGCGGCCATGGCCCAGCCCGATCTGGAGAAACGCAAAGCGTTGGTGCATCAGGTTCAACAGATCCAGTACGAACGCGGCGGCATGCTGATCTGGGGCTACGCCGACCTGCTCGACAGCGTGGCCAACCGCGTAGGCGGCGCGGCGGCGGAAGAGTCGCTGTTCAGCACCTGGCGGTTTGAAAAGCTCTGGTTGAAAGACACGGCGTAACCCACCGCAGCCAGCTTGCTGATGCGATTCAACTGACACACCACGCCCCTGTAGGAGCCGGCTTGCTGGCGAATGGCGCAACACGGTCTGACTGACGCCCCACCGACCTGTAGGAGCCGGCTTGCTGGCGATGGCGGTGGTGGCCGTTATGACGCCATCGCCAGCAAGCCGGCTCCTACAAGGTCGGGGGTATCAGGAAGCGCCTACAAATTTCCATGAATTTTTATCTCGAGGCTCATTTGCCATGCCCTCTATCGCCTTTCGTTTGCCCGTAAAACGCTCCGCCCTGGCCATGGCGGTGATGTCGACCCTGTCGATGCCGACCTTCGCCGTCGACACCCAACTGCAAACCGTCACCGTCCAGGCCAGTGCCAGCGAGTCCGACGATGACGCGCTGCCCACCCGGCCACCCACGTCGGTTTATGGCGGCATCGAAACCAAGGTGCTCGACACACCGCGCTCCATCACCCAGATCAACGCCGAGCAACTGGCCAACGACTCGATACGCAGCGCCGATGACCTGGTGAAATACGCCCCCGGCATTACTCGCGGCGGCGGCCAGAACGCCGGCCTCGCCCCGCAGTTCCGCGCCCAGGGTTCCGAAGTGTTCCAGGACGGGCAACGCGCATACGGCGTGCGCCACCCGGCTAACTTCAACGCCTACGAAGGCGCCGACATCGTCGCCGGCCCGTCCTCGGTGACCTACGGTTCGGTGTCGGGCAGTGGCGGCTACGTCAATTACCTGAGCAAGAAGCCCAATTTCAACGAATTCAAAACCAAGCTGAGCGGCGAACTGGGCGCCTGGGTGCCGGACGGTGAATCCCGCGACTCCAGTAAATTCAGCATCGACAACACCGGGCCGCTGACCGATAACCTCGCCTATCGCTTGAGCATCACCAAGCAGCGCCAGGAAGACTTCTACGACAACGTCGACAACAACTTCGACGCGTTCTACGGCGCCCTCGCCTGGCGCAACGACACGGTGCGGGTCGACTGGAACGCCAGCTACGACAATTACTACGACTACAACATCACCCACGGCTGGAACCGCGCCAACCAGGAACTGGTGGACAGCGGCAAGTACTACGCCGGGCGCGCCACGCCGATCATCCAGAACGGCAACACCTTGTGGTCGCCGGTACTGGCCTCCGGCGCGGCCGATGCGCCGACCCTCGGCTGGGTCAAACGCCAGCGCAACGCACAGGGTCAATACAGTGTGGTCAACGGCAGCTTCCAGACGGCCTCGCCCAACACCCAAAGCAGCCCCGGCAGTTTGCGCGGCTGGGTGTATGACCCGACGTTGACGGGCAATGGCCTGACCAGCCTGTCATCACAAACCGGCCAGCGCGACGAGGATGAAAACAGCTCGCGACGCTTCACCACACAGCTGCGGGTCGAAGCCGACCTGACACCGACCATCACCCTGGCCAACAGCACCTTCTACCAGCGCTCCAAAGACATGACCGATGCGGTCGGTTCTTTCCAGGTGCAGTCCAAGGACAATCTGTTCGATAACCGCTTCGAATTCCGCTCGCGCAACGAAGTGCAGCTCGGCGACTTGACCCTGCGCGATGACAGCAACACCGGGGTGATCTACCGCCGCGAGTTCAACCAGTCGATCGCCGCCAACAACAACTTCGGCTCGACCATCAACGCCTATGACTTGACCCAGGACCCGTCGGGCAAGAATCCCGGTGACTTGCTGGGCCTGACCGGCTCCAACCCCGCCGGCGGCAATGGCGCCTGGATCGGCCAGCCCGGCGTGGCGCAATTCTCCAACTACTACGGCTGGCTGAATCTGCCGGCAATGTACCCGGCGGGTCACGGTTTATACGCCGAGTCGGTGGCGCCCTACACCGCCGAAAGCACCTGGACCACCAAGACCCTGTTCAGCCAGCACAACCTGCGATTCGGTGACAGTGTCGGTCTGAACATTGGCGCCAGCCGTAGCTGGATCGACGCTGAAATCGAGAACCCGTTCGTGCTGGCCGGCGGCAATCCGCGCAAGGACAGCGACAATTATCGGCTGTTCGCGTTTCAGGTCAGCCCGTACATCAAACCGACCGAAAACAGCACGCTGTATTACACCTTCGATCGCTCATTGGCGGTCAATACCGGGTTCTTCTCCAACGGCCTCGGCTGGGGCAGCGGCACCGGTGCCAATCAGCTCAACCCTCTGGCCTTCCAGAGCCTCAGCGTGTTGCACGAAGTCGGGCTGAAAGTCGAAGCGGTGCCCAACGAACTGTTCATGACCCTGGCCGCGTTCAAGCAGGCGCGGGATCAATCGCCCGACAGCAATAACAACATTGCCCGACTGGTGATCAAGGGCGTGGAATCGACCCTTCGCTACCAGCCGGACAATCACCTGCGCAGCGGCCTCAACCTGTCGAAACTCAGCGCCTACAACGAGTTTGCCTCCCAGGCCGGTTTCGCCTCGGCCGGGTTTGTGCCCGACAACGGCACGGTGTTCGGCGACAACAACAGCCTCAATCAGCGACCGTCCGGGCGCTTCGACGCGGTGCAGATTCCCGAGTACACCGCCAGCGGTTATGTCGACTATCGCTTCGACTCGGGCTTCGGCGCCGAGCTGTCCGGCTGGTGGACCAGCAGCTGGTATTTGAACCTGAGCAAGACCGTGAAAATCCCCGACGAGTACAACCTCGACCTCGCGGTGTATTACCGCCAGCCGCAATGGAGCACCACGTTGCGGGTGCTCAACCTGACCAACGAACTGAACTTCGTCAGCGGCCTGGCCGGCTCGACCAATACCTTTTTGCAACCCATGCCTGGCCGTACGTTGCTGGCCCAGGTGGATTACCAGTTTTAACGCAGCGGCACCTATCGCTATCAGGAGTGTTCCATGTCCATTGAATTTGTCGGCATGATTTTCCCCCGCCAGTGGTCCGAGACCCGTGGCATTCGCAGTGCGGATTTCGATCTGGACTTTATCCGCCACCACGCCCGCGCCCATGAACACGCAGGCTTCGACCGGGTGCTGATCGCCAGCGGCCCGGGCAGCGCGGACAGCTTTCAGATTGCGGCCTACGCGGCGGCGCACACCGAACGCCTGGGTTTCATGATCGCCCATCGTCCGGCATTGAACGCCCCCACCGCCGCTGCCCGAGCCTTCGCGACACTCGATCACACCACCGGCGGCGGGCGGATTCGCCTGCATGCGATTACCGGCATCACCGCCGAACCCCAGGAAGGCGACTTCCTGCTGGACAAGACCGAACGCTACAAGCGCACTGACGAATACCTGGAGATCGTCCGGCGCACCTGGACGGCTGAAGAACCGTTCGACTTCGAGGGGCAGTATTTCAACATCAAGGGCGCCTTCTCACCGGTCAAGCCGTTGCAGCAGCCGCACATTCCGATTTCCTTTGGCGGGTCGTCGGACATTGCCTATCAGATCGCGGTGAAACACGCGGACCTGTATGCGCTGTGGGGCGAACCGCTGAGCGGCGTCGCCGAACAGATCGGCAAACTGCGCGCGGCGGCAAGTGCGGCGGGCGTGGAAGCGCCACGGGTGAGCCTGTCCGTGCGCTTGATTCTGGGGGCGACCGAAGAATTGGCGTGGCAGCGGGCGGAGCAGATTCTTGAGCAGATCAAGGCCAATCCACAGTTCGCCGCCGGCAGCCCCTGGCAAAAACGCATCAAGGGCACCGGCTCCGAACGCTTGCTCGCCGCTGCGGCACAAAGTGATCGCCACGACCGCGCCCTGTGGATGCCCACCGCCACCGCCGTCGGCGCCTACGGCGACACCACCGCCCTGGTCGGCACCCCGGAAACCGTGGCCCAGGCGTTGCTCGATTACGTCGACCTGGGCGTGACCACCTTCCTCAATCGTGGTTATGACCCGCTGTACGACACCGTCGATTACGGCCGCTGGATCATCCCGGCGGTGCGCGAGGAAGCACGGCGGCGCAAGGCGCGGGTGGCGTAACGTTCACCATCGAATCTTCGGAACGCCGCCCGCAGCAAGCCGGCTCCTACAGATTTGTGTCGCGCCACAACTCTGCGTACATACACGGACTCTGTAGGAGCCGGCTTGCT
>NZ_AKJI01000044.1:0-31046 GCF_000282415.1 Pseudomonas sp. GM60 | reverse complement strand
CCGAACGAAAGGGGCAAGAGCCCTTTGGTTACTTTGGGGCTTTTCCAAAGTGACTCGCCGTAAGGGCGAAACCAATAGCCGCCATTACCGCAGAAACGGATATACACACACCCCTAAAACAATGCCTATCAACGAGCACCCTGCGGCTTATACCCCAACCGCAAACCACCCCAATGCCGCCCCTTGAGCATGATCGGCACCGAAAGATCGTGCATCAACTCCCCCGTGTCCCGCGTATAGGTTTGCAACAAAACAGCCTGTTGATGACTGCCACAACGAATCCCGGTGCGGTCGGCAAATTTGCGTTTGGTGCGGTTTTGCAGCGTATCGACCTGCACATCACCGGTCAGTGGCTGACTGAAAACCTTGTTATGGGTCGGCACATAACCTTGCTGCGTGCAGGCGATAGCAAACACCAGGCCTTCATGGCGCGGCAGTAACGGTTCCTGAATCGCCGGCAAAACCTTATCGGTGTAGCGGTCGAAACGGGTCTGGTACTTGGCCGGACTGGTGTCAGGAATGGCCTGATAACTGCGGTCGAACAAGTCATCGAGACTGACAAGACCCTGGTCGATATCCGCCTCAAAGCGCTCCGCAATCTGACGCGCGCCTTCGCGGGCCAGGTCATAAATCCGCTGGTGATAGTCATCCAGTCCGACCTCGGCCAGGCGCTCGCTGATGGTTTCAGCCTGACCTTCCATTTGCACCGCGGCTTGCGCCAGACGCTGAGTCTGTTGATCGCTGATCGCCAGATCGCTGCGCATCTGTTCGATGGCGTGAAACAGGCTGTCGAGTTGTTCGCGGTTGGTGTCGGCCCCCTTGGCAATATCGCCGACCTGACTTTCGACGCCTGCCGCCAGGCGGGCAATGTTCTCCAGGTGCTGGCCGGTGTGCTCGACCTGCTGGACACCGATGTCGAGGTCGCTGGACAGCTGCCGGATCTGCTCCACCACTTGCGCGGTGCGTTGCTGGATATCAGCGACCATCTCGCCGACTTCGCCGGTCGCCGTCGCTGTGCGCGCAGCCAAGCCGCGAACCTCGTCGGCGACCACCGCGAACCCGCGACCGTGCTCCCCGGCCCGTGCCGCTTCGATGGCCGCGTTCAATGCCAGCAGATTGGTCTGGCTGGCAATGGACTGGATCACCAGCGTGACCCGCTGGATATCGTCGCTGCGCAGGCTCAGGGCTTCGATCAGCTCACGACTGTTGCTCGCGCGCTGACTGAGTTGATGCATGCGGGTGATGGATTCGACCAGCTCCGTGCGCCCTGCCGCGCTGCTCTGATGCGCTTCGCTGGCGGCACTGAGGGCCGTTCGACTGAGTGTCGAGGTGGCTTGTTCGGTGGCGATCATCACTTCAGCGTTGCTGACAATCTGTGCCGCGGCACCAAGTTGCGATTGCAGTTTGTCGGCCAGTTGCTTGACCGAAAAGGCCACGCCGGCGGCCGACAAGGCGTTATGACTGGTGGTGTAGGAAAGATCGCGAGTCAGTTCGGCGATGGCGCTGGAGTTGTCGGCAGAGGGTTCTTCGGGAATGGCACGAGAACGCAGCCGAGGTAGCCAGATAATCAGGACGGCCAACGGCAAGCCAACGTAAAGCGGCCAGCCACCCAGCGTCATGCCGCACAGCAAGAGCATCAGGGCGATGCTTTGCAGCGTCGGCGTCAACCAGCGGGTCTTCGGTGCAAACACTGGTGCAGGCAATGCCCCAACCAGAGATCCGTCTCTCGTCATCTTCGTCACCCCATGCGTCTTCTAATTGTTGTGACTGCATTAAACGCCACTAGAGGGCCATTATCCATGGTCCATTAGTAGTGGTCGTTGCAGCAGATCAATAGAAGTGCGCGAGGTTTTTCGCAGACGAAAAAAAGCATCGCGGGCAAGCCTTGCTCCTTCAGGAGTGAGGCTTGCCCGCGATGCGGGGCGCTACGAAATCAGGCCTGACGCTGGTGCTTGTCGATCTGTTCGTGACGCTCTTGCGCTTCGATGCAGTACTTGGTGGTCGGGCTGATCAGCAGACGCTTCAGGCCAATGGCCTCGCCGCTGTCGTCGCACCAGCCGAAGCTGTCTTCCTTGATGCGCTCCAGCGCCTGTTCCAACTGAGGCAGCATGCGCTGGTCGCGATCGATCGCGTTCACCAGCCAGGTGCGCTCTTCTTCGACAGAAGCTGCGTCAGCCGGATCGGCCGGGGTATCCAGGCTCTCGATGGCGATGCGATTCTGTTCGATGCGCTCATGGGTTTCGACTTTCATGTTCTGCAACAGCTCAGAGAAAAAAGCATGTTGCTCGGCATTCATGTAGTCATCCGCCGGCATGGCCAGCAACTTGTCCTTTGTCATTGATATCTCTATAAAAAAACGTGCATTAAGGCGAATTAGGGAGCGTTCCGGCGGACCTGGTCTGGCCATCGGAAAGGCGCCGTTTATTCCAAGCGCCACCCGGCACTCAATTTACGAGGGGCGGCAGTCTAAGGCCGACTTGAGGCCTCAGCAACTGAAAAGACAGCGAATTTGTCCGACAAAGCCCCGAAAGTGCTCTATGTCAGCCTTTACGGTGGTTATCGGAGTGCGTTTATAGCAAGAAATTCAACCGAGCGGCTGTATATAGAAGACAAATGGCCTCAACGGTGGTGTTTACCGAGCACATTTGCAGGGCAATGAACCTCAGCTAAGGTTGTCCTCCCGAAATGGCAAATCTTGAGGAGAGGTTCAATGAAGTTGATCGGCATGCTGGATTCGCCCTACGTGCGACGCGTTGCCATTTCCGCCAAACGCCTGGGCATCGACCTCGATCATCAGTCGGTTTCGGTGTTTCGGCACTTCGAGCAGTTCCAGCAGATCAACCCGGTGGTCAAGGCGCCGACGCTGGTGCTGGATGACGGCGAGGTGTTGATCGACTCGACGTTGATCATCGATTACCTGGAGGCACTGGCCGGATCGGGTAACAGCCTGATGCCAGAGGACTTGAACCAACGCCTGCGTTCGTTGCGCTTGATCGGCCTGGCGTTGGCAGCCTGCGAGAAGTCGGTGCAACTTTATTACGAACGCAACCTGCGGCCCGCGGAAATTCAATTCGAGCCGTGGGTGGAACGGGTCGAGGGGCAATTGGCGGCCGCGTATTCGGCACTGGAGCGGGAGCTGGAACTGCAACCGTTGAAGACTGACGGTTCGATTGATCAGGACGGGATTACATTGGCGGTGGCCTGGAGCTTTACCTGCCTGGTAGTGCCGGATCAGGTGGATGCCTGGCAATTTCCACGGATCAGTGCGTTTACCGAGTATGCCGAGGGGCTTGAGGCATTCATGAGTACACCGATCGAATAGTGTTGCACCTGACAGCAGAAGAACGCGGTCTACTGTAGGAGCGAGCCTGCTCGCGATTTTTTATGCATTGCACAGGAGCTACTTGCGTTTGTAGCTCTTGTTGCCGCTGGGTGTCAGGCAATACACCCCGCCTCGTGGGCCGGTGCAAAACGAACCTGAGCCGCAAGTGCAGCCATCGGAGCTCTGCAATAAGGTTTGTGGGCGAGCCTGGCTTGAATCGCCATAACGTGCCGAGCAACTTTTCTTCGAGGCGCTGATAGAGCCGTCATTACACAGGAACAGGTCGCCATCACAACGATCGATACCGCCCTTCTTCCCCGAACACGGAGTGTTTCCCGCCCAGGCACTCCCGCTGATGACACACAGCAACAACACAACAATCGACATCCCGCCACGGCGAATCAAAGTGCGCACAGTCGAACTCCCTTTCAAGGTTATGGCCAGATGATATCAACGTTCCGGGCCGTCCCATGAGCCACATGAAAGTTAATTTAAAAAGTCGCCGGCATTTCTTGGCAGAATGCCCACACACTTGCCTTGAACTGACTATCAGGTCCGCCCTATGACCCGCATCTTGACCATCGAAGACGACGCCGTGACCGCCCGGGAGATCGTCGCCGAACTGAGCAGCCACGGCCTCGACGTGGATTGGGTCGACAATGGCCGTGAAGGTCTGGAGCGCGCGGTCAATGGCAACTATGACTTGATCACCCTCGACCGCATGTTGCCGGAGCTCGATGGCCTGGCGATCGTCACGACGCTACGGACCATGGGCGTGGCGACGCCGATCCTGATGATCAGCGCCCTCTCCGATGTCGATGAACGCGTGCGCGGTTTGCGTGCCGGCGGTGACGATTACCTGACCAAACCGTTTGCCACCGATGAAATGGCCGCCCGCGTCGAAGTGCTGCTGCGCCGGCAGAATACCGTGACCGCCCAGGCCACCACGCTGCGGGTCGCGGACCTGGAACTGAACCTGATCAGCCACGAAGCCAGCCGCGACGGCCAGTTGCTGACGCTGTTGCCCACTGAGTACAAGTTGCTGGAATTTCTGATGCGCAACACCGGGCAAATTCTGTCGCGGATGATGATTTTCGAAGAGGTCTGGGGTTATCACTTCGACCCCGGCACCAACCTGATCGACGTGCACATCGGCCGCCTGCGCAAGAAGATCGACCCGCCCGGCAATGTCCCACTGATTCGGACCGTGCGAGGCTCGGGTTATGTCATTGCCGAACCCCTCTAAAGGCTGGCGCTCTTCCAGCAGCCGGTTGCTGGCGCTCTACAGTTCGCTGTTCGTGCTCTGGAGCGGGATTCTCATGGGGGTCATGTATTACGAGGTGTCCGCCTACCTGGACAACCTGGCCAAGCACTCGCTGATGCAACGTCAGCATTTGTTCTCGCGTTTTTCCGGCGAGCAACTGCTGGACGCCCTCGCCGTCAGCATGACCTTCGATATTCGCGGCATCGACGCCTACGGCCTGTTCGATGCCGAGCATCGCTACCTCAACGGTGCCCTGCGCCACATTCCTAAAGGTTTGCCGCTGGACGGCAAGATTCACATGCTCAGCGACTGCGCCGACTCCGATGACCCGACGCTGCCCGCCGACAGTTGCGACGCCGTGGCGACCCAGACACGGGACGGTCGCTGGCTGATTCTGGTGCGCGACAACGGTTCGCTGTTCGCCGTGACCCGCATCATTCTGCACGCGTTGTTCTGGGGTGTGACCCTGACTATTTTGCCGGGCATCGTCGGATGGCACCTGTTGCGCCGTCGACCGTTGCGACGCATTCGCGGGATTCAGGCCAGCGCCGAGGCCATCGTAGCTGGCGACCTGACCCGACGCTTGCCGCTGTCCAATCGCCGCGACGAACTGGACATGCTCGCCGCCATCGTCAACGCCATGCTCGAACGCATCGAGCGTTTGATGAACGAGGTCAAGGGTGTATGCGACAACATCGCCCACGACTTGCGCACGCCGCTGACCCGCTTGCGGGCGCAGTTGTACCGCATGCAGCAACAGGCCGGCGAAGGGTCGGCAGAAGCGACACAGCTCGACTCGGTGCTCGCCGAAGCGGATACGCTGATGGCGCGTTTTCGCGGGTTGCTACGGATCTCCGAGCTGGAGGATCGTCAGCGGCGTTCCGGTTTTGTACAGCTGGATCCGGTGCCGTTGTTGCAGGAGCTGCACGACTTTTATCTGCCGTTGGCGGAAGAAGGCGAACTGACGTTCAAGCTGCAATTGCCTGACACTCTGCCGCCGCTGAACGGCGACCGGGCGTTGCTGTTCGAGGCGGTGGCCAACCTGTTGAGTAACTCGATCAAATTCACGCCGCCGGGGGGCGAGGTGATTTTGCGCGGGATCAACGAAGGTGGGCATACGCGGATCGAAGTGCTCGACTCCGGCCCCGGCATTGCGCTGGCCGAGCGCGAGGCGGTGTTTCAGCGCTTCTATCGCGCCGAGGGCGGCAATCAGCAAAGCGGCTTCGGGCTGGGCTTATCGATCGTCGCGGCGATTGTCAGCCTGCATGGGTTTACGCTCGAAGTGGGTGACAGCGAATCGGGCGGCGCACGGTTGGTGCTCGATTGCCGACAGAGCCTGATTGCCCAAAGCTGACACGAAATCCTGAATAGACACACCCCCCTGTAGGAGCCAGCTTGCTGGCGATGGCGTCATTGAAATCGCCTTCGCCGGCAAGCCTGGCTCCTACAGGATTGGCGTGTACCAAACATCCCGGTATACACGCACTTGTAGGAGCCGGCTTGCCGGCGATGGCGCCCGTGAAATCGCCATCACCGGTAAGCCGTGCGCCTACAGATCAACCGACGCGCAGTGCGCGCAAATCCAGTCGACCGTCCTTCAGCGGTGGGCACCAGTAGTAGCCGCCGGTGATCGGGCGACTGATGCGGTATAAGCCGTCGGTGATGCCGTCTTCCAGACCGCTCATGCGCCGCAGTTGGGCTTCGAAGGCGTCGAGGGAGAAACCGAACGCGAGGAACATCAGGCCGGCGCGATCCCCTTCGATCCACGGCATCGAGCGGCGGACCACGAACGCCTCAGGGGCGAAGCTTTCCTGGGCGGTGCGTTTGACGTGGGCAGAGATCGGCGCATCATCGATTTCTTCGTTGTCGCTCAAGCGACGGCCCATGATGTTGTCCTTTTCTTCGGACGGCATCGCGTGGAAGCCCTTCAGATCATGCTGCCACTGCTGGATCGCGGCGAAGCTGCCACCGACCACACCGTCAGCGCCCTCACCGATCAGCGCGGCAGCCACGGCGGCTTCGTCGTGCGGGTTTTCGGTGCCGTCTTCGTAACCGGTCAGGTCGTGGCCGGTGAGGTGGCGGAACGTTTCGTTCATCTGCACCAGACGCAGGGCCGGTGCCAGCGCGGCCTCGATGGCGGTGGCGCGATTGAGCAACTCGCCACGGTCGACACCATGCAACCAGCACCACAGCGCGTGCTGGGTCGACGGGTTGTCGACGCCAACGCCAGTCAGTGCCGGAAACGGCCGCAGCCCGTCGATCTGCACGTGCAGCGCCTTGACCAGGGATTCACCGAAACCGGCCACCGCCGACTTCCCGTCCACCAGCTGCATCAATTTTTCGAGCGCGGCCGGCAGAGCATCGACGGATTCCAGCGCGAAGAACATATGACGGGCTTGAGGTGGAACGGGGGTGGCGAGGATGCCCGGCTGGTAGTAACTCATATGAACTCCTTAATAAAGAGCATGAAGTTTACCCGCAGCGTCGGCCGTTGTGTGTTCTCAGGTCAAAAGATCGCCGGATCTTGACCCCGGCACTTAAAAAGTCGAGGCAATAAGGCGTATAACCTTTGAAGTGAATTCTGAACTGCAAGCCGCCAGCGCATGGCTTACATCACATGGAGTAGCGACATGACCACAGCACACATCCTCGGCAACCTGTTTCCCGACGCCAGCGACATTCCGGAAAAGTACCGCCTCGACGGCCAGACCGAGCAACGTGAATACCTGGTCGATGGCGAGCTGAAAACCTGGGCCGGCCCCCTCGCCCAAGTCCGCAGCCCGGTATACCTGACCGGCGAAAATGGCGACGAACAAGTGATCCTCGGCAGCACGCCGCTGCTCGATGCCGACACGGCGCTGACCGCCCTCGACGCCGCCGTCCGCGCCTATGACCGGGGCCAGGGCCTGTGGCCGACCATGCGCGTGGCCGAACGCATCCAGCACGTCGAAGCGTTTCTCGGGCGTATGCGCGAACAGCGCGAAGCCGTGGTCAAGTTGCTGATGTGGGAGATCGGCAAAAACCTCAAGGACTCGGAAAAAGAGTTCGACCGCACCTGCGACTATATCGTCGACACCATCAACGCCCTCAAGGAACTCGACCGCCGATCCAGTCGATTCGAGCTGGAACAGGACACGCTCGGGCAGATCCGCCGCGTACCGCTGGGCGTGGCGCTGTGCATGGGACCTTACAACTACCCGCTGAACGAAACCTTCACCACGCTGATTCCGGCGCTGATCATGGGTAACACCGTGGTGTTCAAACCGGCCAAGCTTGGCGTGCTGCTGATTCGTCCGCTGCTGGAAGCGTTCCGCGACAGCTTCCCGACCGGTGTGATCAACGTCATTTACGGCAGCGGCCGCGAGACGGTCAGCGCACTGATGGCCAGCGGCAAGATCGATATCTTCGCGTTCATCGGCACCAACAAGGCCGCCAGCGACCTGAAAAAACTCCACCCGAAACCGCACCGTTTGCGCGCAGCGCTGGGCCTGGATGCGAAAAACCCCGGCATCGTTTTGCCTGAGGTGGACCTGGACAACGCCGTGAACGAAGCGGTCACCGGTTCGCTGTCGTTCAATGGCCAGCGCTGCACCGCGCTGAAAATCCTCTTCGTCCACGAAGACGTGGTCGAGGCGTTCATCGACAAATTCAACGCCAAACTCGCCAGCCTAAAACCCGGCATGCCGTGGGAAAGCGGCGTAGCCCTGACGCCGCTGCCGGAGTCGGGCAAGGTCGATTATCTGCACGGACTGGTTGCGGATGCCGTGAACAAAGGTGCCCGTGTGGTCAACCCGAATGGCGGTGAGGCCCGCGCGTCCTTCTTCTATCCGGCGGTGTTGTTCCCGGTGACGCCGCAGATGCGCGTCTATCAGGAAGAACAGTTCGGCCCGGTGGTGCCAATCGTGCCTTACCGGCATCTGGACACAGTGATCGATTACGTCCTGGAGTCAGACTTCGGCCAGCAACTGAGTATCTTCGGCACCAACCCGGTGGCGGTTGGCCGTCTGGTCGACACTTTCGCCAACCAGGTCGGACGGATCAACCTCAACGCCCAGTGCCAGCGCGGTCCGGACACCTATCCGTTCAATGGTCGCAAGAACTCGGCCGAAGGCACTTTGTCGGTGCATGATGCGCTGCGGGTGTTCTCTATTCGCACGCTGGTCGCGACCAAGTTCCAGGAGACCAACAAGGACCTCATCAGCGAGATCATCAGCGGCCGCAGTTCGAGTTTCCTGACCACCGACTACATCTTCTGAGGACCACGAGTCTGAGCACCTTCAGAGCCCAAAGATTGCCACCACTGCTGCGTCGGGCACTGCGTCCGTTACTGGACCCGTACCGGCGCTATCGCCACGCCAGATTGATTCACGCCGTGCGTGTATCGCTGGGGTTGCTGGCGACGATCCTGCTGACCACCGGCATCCACCTGCCCCACGGTGAGTGGGCGTCGGTGACAATGCTGGTGGTGATCGGCGGTTTGCAGCACCACGGCAACATCGGCAAAAAAGCCGCCGAGCGCGCCATCGGCACCTTGATCGGCGCTGGTGTCGGCCTGTTATTGGTGGCACAACAAGCCTGGCTCGGGATGCCGTGGCTGACCTATTTTGCGATGTCGGTGGTCTGCGGATTTTTCTCATACCATGCCATCGGCAAGGGCGGTTACACGGCGCTGCTGTCGGCGATCACCGTGTTTATCGTCGCCGGGCATGGCGATAATCCGGTGACCGACGGGCTGTGGCGCGGGGTGGATATCCTGATCGGCATTGCCCTGGCCCTGGCATTTTCCTTTGCCCTGCCGCTTTACGCGGTTTACTCCTGGCGCTACAACCTGGCCGATGCGCTGCGCGATTGCGCGACGATTTACGGGCGCATCATCAATGGCCAACCCGTCACTGATGACGAGCACGTGAAGTTGATGAATCGCCTGAACACGGTGATGGTGCAACAGCGCTCGCTGATGCCGTCGGTGTCCAAGGAAGTGAAGATTTCAATGACCGAACTCGATGCCATCCAGCGCCATTTGCGCATGTGTGTCAGCACCCTGGAAATCCTCGGCAACACCCGACCCGATGCCAATGACCCCGACGCCATGGCGCATCTGCAATCGGCGTTGAAAGCGGAGCATCGGCTGATTCGCGTGCAACTGGTGGGGATGGCGCGGGCGCTGAAATCCGGCGCGTCCCAACGGCTGAATCGACCCGTCGAACTGCCGGCGGATTCGAGCCTGGACGCACCGGTCTACAACCCGCTGGACGGCTACCGGCTATTGATCCGGCAGCTGGCCAGCAACATTGGCGAAATGCGCCAGCGCCTGGCCAAGACAGCGCCGCGCTGGAACATCTGACGCCGGCTTATGGCGTTACCGTGCGCCGAAACTTCAGGCTCCAGCCTTGTTGCATGCCGGCGGCGGCCAGCAGAATCGCAGCGACACCGATCCATTGCAGCACTTCCAGACGATGGCCGAAGGCAAACCAGTCGACGAAAATCGCCGCAATCGGGTAAATGAACGACAACGCACCGGTCAGTGCCGTCGGCAATTTCTGGATCGCGCCGTACAGCAACACGTACATCACGCCGGTGTGAACAATGCCGAGAGTCACCAGGCTGGCCCAGGCGCTCGGTGCTTGCGGCAACGCCGAGAAGTGCGCGAATGGCGCGAGCAACAACACACCGGTGCTGACTTGAATCAGCGCAATCAGGTGCGGTGGCGTGCCGGTCAGGCGTTTGATGATCAACGCCGCAATCGCATAAAGGAAAGCGGCCCCGAGTGCCAGCGCGATGCCCATCAGGTAATCGTTGCCGCCCTCGCCCTGTTGCCCATGTGCGCTGACAATCGCCAGCATCCCCAGAAACGAAACGCCCAGCCAGAACAGTTTCTGCAGGGTGATTTTTTCGTTGAGGAACAGCGCGGCCAAGCCGACCAGCATAAACGGCTGAACGTTATATACCGCGGTGCCAATGGCAATCGAAGCGCGGGAGTAAGAGGCAAACAACAGCACCCAGTTGCCGACAATCGCCACGCCGCTGAGCACGGCCAGCAGGAACGTGGTGCGGGTCAGAATGCCGGGGCGCAGGAAGCCGAAAGCCGAGCAAATCAGCAACAAGGTGCCGGCGCCGAACACGCAACGCCAGAACACCACGTCCAGCACCGGTTGCCCGGACACCAGCACGAACCAGCCGATGGTCCCGGAAATCAGCATGGCGGCGGTCATCTCGAATGACCCGCGACGAAGTGTTTTGTCCATCATCAGACTCCTGTGATTGAGCCCAAAGTATGCCCATCCAACCGGGGGCTTCTCCAGCGCAAAAAGCAGGCTAAACTCGACATCTGCCTTTTTTATCAAGGCGGTTTCGATTAATTGCCTTACAGGGGTTGCGCCATGACTGACGATATCGACCAGGTACTGATTACGGCGTTGATGGAAGACTCACGGCGTTCGCTCAAGGCGCTGGCAAACCTCAGCGGCCTGTCCTCACCGAGCGTCGCCGAGCGTTTGCGCCGCCTCGAAGAACGCGGCGTGCTAAAGGGCTACACCGTCGAGATTGATCCCAAGTGTTTCGGCTATCAACTCCAGGCCATCGTGCGAATCCGCCCGTTGCCGGGCCAGTTGCAAGAGGTGGAGCGGCAAATCCAGGCGATTCCCGAATTCACCGAGTGCGACAAGGTCACCGGCGACGACTGCTTCATCGCCCGCCTGCACGTGCGCTCGATGGAACAGCTGGACACCCTCCTCGACCGCCTCAACACCCATGCAGAAACCAACACCGCCATCGTCAAGAAAACCCCGGTGAAACGGCGGTTACCGCCCATGGCGTGAGCCTTCAGCCAAATCGCAGGCAAGAAAAAACCCGCCGAAGCGGGTTTTTTACTCATGGACGTCGATTAATCATCGCGGCTCATGATGCCGAAGATCTGCAACAAGCTGATGAACAGGTTGTAGATCGACACATACAGGCTGATGGTCGCCATGATGTAGTTGCGCTCGCCGCCGTGAATGATGGCGCTGGTCTGGAACAGAATGCAGACCGAGGAGAACAGCACAAAACCTGCGCTGATCGCCAGTTGCAGACCGCTGACCTGGAAGAAGAAGCTCGCCAGCGTCGCACCCAGCAGCACGAAGAAACCTGCGGTGATAAAGCCACCGAGGAAGCTCATGTCCTTACGGGTGATCAGCACGTAAGCCGACAGACCGCCGAACACCAGCGCCGTCATCGCGAAGGCCGAGCTGACAACTTCCGCGCCGCCCTGCATGCCCAGGTAACGGTTGAGGATCGGGCCGAGCAGGAAACCCATGAAACCGGTCAAGGCAAACGCCGACACCAGGCCCCACGCGGAATCACGGAGTTTGTTGGTTAGGAAGAAAAGGCCGTAGAAACCGATCAGCACCACGAAGATATTCGGGTAGCCAACTCGCATCTGCTGGGCGACGAACGCCATCACGCCGCTGAATGCGAGGGTGAGAGCGAGCAAGCCGTATGTGTTGCGCAGGACGCGGCTAACCTCTAGCTGCTCAGCCTGCACGCTGTTATTAACTGCGTAATCCTGTTCGCGCATGGCGACACTCCTGTTGGTTTGAAACGTTCAGTCGCAAAGATCATAACAGACGCTCTGTAACAAGCCATGCACAGAGTTTGACAGTGTGTTTCATTCAGGTATTATGGCGCCCGCAACGCAAACGGAGGTGTGGCCGAGTGGTTTAAGGCAACGGTCTTGAAAACCGTCGACTGTAACAGGTCCATGAGTTCGAATCCCATCGCCTCCGCCATCTTATGTACGACAAAGCCCTGATTATTCAGGGCTTTGTCGTTTCTGGGGTTTGGGAATCGGCTGTGAAATCTGAGTCGTCGTTTCCGCATTTTTTAGGCTATTTCCGCCCCCCAGAAATCTTTGGCACTCATTCCCCTTACCCCCCGCGCCGGCATTTTTCCAACCTGAAACCACCTCTTCGGTTCAGTTCTCCCTTGTTACGCTGCCATCTACCAAGTAGGAGTTGCTATACCGAACTCAGACTTGCTGCCTTCTCTGCTGTACAAGATCAACGAAAACCAACTCGCCCGTCGCTCGCCGTGTTGATGGCGCCTGGGGAGTGCTCTCGGCCAGAAGCAGTCACTTGAAACATGAATGGGAGCTTAAAAACGGCAAATCTACAATGTCGCGCGTAAGTCACCAGACAGACGTTTTTCTAACCGAGTTTACCCACCAAGCGAACTGCAATGGCCTGGACGATGGTCAACCCCAACCCTGCTCCCGGGTCATTTCCACGGCTAGCCGAACCCATCATCTAAGCCCTTCAACGTGCGCCGAGGATGGCTGATCAACAGGGTGACCAACCTATGCTCCGTGCTCCGTATTTCCTGGCCGAGCGAAAAACAAAAGCAGCTATCTCACCGATGACGCTTTAAGACCTGAAAGCCAAAGCGATACACCTTGCTCGCCTGTATTGTCACGTTGTTGAAGTTGGAGAAGGATCAAGACTGGAGAGTTCGACACTATCGCGATACTCCGGCACCGAAACCGACCAGCCCAGCTCCAGACTGATTCGTCGACGCAGTACATCGGAGGCGTTAGGTTCCCCATGCACCACAAATGTATGTTTGGGAGGTCGCTTGAACCCACGCAACCACTGAATGATCTCATCGGCGTCGGCGTGTGCGGACAGTGTTTGCATCGACACGACTTCGGCCCGGATCGGCACGTCTTTTCCGTGGATACGAACGGAAGGAGCGCACGCGACAATCTGCGCGCCACGGGTGCCACCAGCCTGGAAGCCTGGCATTAGCAGCGTGTTAATCGGCTTGGGGGCCAGCGCCTTGAGGTGATGGACAACCCGTCCTCCCGTGGCCATGCCGCTGGCGGCGATAATCACCGCCGGGGTAGTTTGCTGATCCAGCTCGATCGAATCTTTGACAGTACGCACGAATTGCGCAACATGGCACATGCCTTCGCAGTCCTCTAGAGATAATCTGTGCTCGCTACGAAAACGCTGGTACAAGCTCGTGACGTCGGTGGCCATCGGGCTGTTGAGGTAAATTGGAATATCGGGAATCGCCCTTTTCCGTTTCAACTGATATAGGTGATACATCAACAGTTGGGCACGTCCTACCGCGAACGATGGCACCAAGGTTATCCCTCGGCGTAGCGCGGTACGGGTAATGACCTCAGCCAATTGTTCCTGCGGCGACTCGACTGGATGCTTACGATCACCATAGGTCGACTCTACCAGCAGGTAATCCGCCTGTTCGACGGTTTCCGGAGCGAACATCAAAGGATCATCGAGCCGCCCCAAATCCCCTGAAAACACCAAGGCCAGGCCGTTGGCGATCACCTCCACCGTAGCGGCACCCAAGATATGCCCGGAGCAACGAAGCTGGATGGTCATATCCGTGACAATTTCCACCTTGTGGTGCAGCTCTACTGGTCGCAACAGCTTTAGTGCTTTTTTGGCATCTTGCTCGGTGTAAAGCGGCAACGCCGGGTTGTGCTTTGAGAAGCCATGCCGATTCAAGAACTCTGCCTCTTCTTCCTGCAAGCGGCCACTGTCTAGCAGCAGAATTTTTACCAGCTCACAGGTAGCTGGAGTGGCGTAAACCGGGCCGCGATAACCATTGCGCACCAGTACGGGTAAATAACCGCTGTGATCGAGATGCGCATGGGTCAGGACAATGGCGTTGAGGTCGCTGACCGGAAATTGCAACGGATCCCTGTTGTGTAATCGCAGTTGCTTGTAGCCCTGGAATAAACCGCAATCAATCAGCACATGTTGGTTACGATGTTCCAGTAAGTACTTGCTGCCCGTGACTGTGCCCGCGGCACCTAGAAATGTGATTCGCATGGCCAATTTCCTTGAGCATTCAGGGGAATACTATTGATCGCTCCTTTTGACTCAAGGCCAGTTGACTTTTATCAACTGCAAGCTCGACGGTGCTCCTCTCAATCGGGCGGGGGCAGTGGTTTGACGATCATCAGACTGCACGGTGCTCGGTTCAACACAGACTCGGCAGTACTGCCAATAAACCGATCGTACCCATGGTGATAAACCGTGCCCAACACAACCATGTCAAAAGCATTCTGCTGAGCGAAAAGTCCGATGACCTTTTGGGGGTTCCCCGTCAGCGAATGTCGACGTGTATTTTTGATGCAATAGCGCTCCGCAAGCACATCCAAGGCCTCTTGCTGGGCATCCTGAATCGCGTCCCTCAAACTGTCATCAAAACTGCTTGTCGGCACACTCATCGGCGTATCACTCATCACGGACCAACGACTGACATTGAGCAAGTGCAGCGAGGCACCACAACTGGCCGCCAGCGTAGAGGCCAGATCGAGTACTCGGTCATTCAATCCCTGAGTTAGCTCTTCCAGATGGGACAGATCAATTGCCGCGAGAATTTTCATTGGTTTGGGATTTGCGGCACTGGTCACCAAGTGCAAGTGGGCCGGACACTCGCGCAACAAGTGCCAGTCCAAAGGTCGGTGAAAGGCCCGGTCGAGTGCCGGCACGTAATGGGTATCCTTGATCACCAGGTCCGGAAGAAAGTCATTCACGTACTCAAGCATGTGCGCCAGACTCGATCGGGCCCAGACCACTTCAGTGGTCACCTGTATTCCGATACATCGTTCAAACCGGGCTTGCTGCTCCAGCCAATGCCGGTGCACCTGCAGATAACCTTCCCTAGCCTGTGCCATCGCATCGTGGTTCAACAAACCGGCCACCGCCAGTGCCGGGACATAATCGAACGCGACAATGTGCAATAACGCACCCGTCGCACAAGCCAAGGCATACGCACGTTCAAACGCCGGGCTAAGGGTCATTTCGCTGGGGGCTATCAATAAAATGCGTTTGAGTTTGAGCATCACGTACCCCTCCCTGAAACCATTTATCTGCCTGATCGCAACCCGGACTTCCTTTCGTCAGGCTTCAGGCAAACGCTTGTTACTTGCGATTGGCCTTCTGCAGCATCCGCCTGGTGCGTTCGTTGCTCGAGTATCTGGCGTTATTCGGCGGGAGCCATGATTTTTATCAACTAAATTGGAGGCAATCACTGGCAGCGCAATCCCCTTTCAGCTCATGAAAGCATTGCTGACAAACCTCAACGGTTTCCCCGGTCTCAGGCGTAGAAAACACTGACAGGCATTCACACCGAGAACGTCATCAGGAGTGCCTTGAGCTTACGTAAATCCAGACTGGACAAGCTTGAATTAAAGCCCGCCATCGCTTGAGACTTGCCATGCTCGCAGACACGCTGATCAATACGACGGTGGTGACCATCTCCGTAGTGATCCATTACGAATGTCTGTTGCGTCTTTCCCACTCACATCAGACTCAGCTGTCGACCGCTAAGTACGGGCCATCGAAAAGCTGTCCAACTGACGATTCGCTAAACCGCCAGAACGCTGCATGGCACCTGATACAGAATATGTTCGGTTGTGCTGCCCAGAAGCTTGTCCACTCCATGGGACTGGACCCTGCCCATCACGATCACATCCACCTTGTGTTCATTAGCGAACTCACTCAATGCCTTGACCGGATGCCCCTCAATGAAATGTCGACGATCAGAGGGCACTCCGAACCGATCTGCCAACCTCAAAAAAGAATTCTCCAGGTCACTGCGAAGCACTTTGGTGAGGTCAGCGAGGGTCAGGCCGCCCATGTCCGCCAGAAAAGCGGCCGTAATATCGCACGCGTACAGCAAATGAAGGTCGGCATTACACTGCATCGCAAGGCTGCATGCCTGCTTAATGATACGGTCGTTCAGCTCATTGTCGGCTGACTCGATATCCGTTACCTCGACCGCCGCTACAACCTTTCGTGGCAATACGTAGCCACTTCCGCCTACCAGATAAACCGGTACCGGACAGTGGCGCAAAAGATGCCAGTCCAACGGGGTGAAGAAGGCCCGCTTGAGCGTGGATTCATGCTGAACCTCCTTGATCAATAAATCAGGCTGCATGTCCGTGACGTGGTCAAGGATGTCCTGCTTGATGTCCTCAGCCCAGGCTGCCTCAGTGGTCACCTCTATTCCTCTGCCGCGCAGATTTTCGGCCTGAGCCTTGAGCCAATCGCGATGGTCCTGCAGGTAGCGTTCCCGAGCGGGTTCCCGTTCGCCTTCTTCAAGTAGTGATAACCATTTGAACGAGGACGTTAGCGCCGCGATATGCAAACTCGCGCCACTGGCCTTCGCCAGCGCCGCAGCATGGTTCATGGCAGGGGAATGGCGCAGGGCCGGGTTGATGATCAGTAACAGGCGTTGATACTGGCTCATGATGGCCTCCAGTCAGGTGAGTATCCAATGCAAGCCATCTTCCGGCTGGGCGCCAATGACCCGCTGTCCGCAGCCTTCTGCACCAGCGGCTGCACGCTGATTCATAAGTCGATTCTGCAAGTCCGATGCGCTCATGACTTGATCTACATCAATAGCTATAACCGCTGCCCAGGATGAATGTTGAACCGCTCTTTTCCACTCATCGGCGATACCGATAAATGCATGAATGAAAGGCCCGCACTTCGACGCAAGACCTATGCTTAGTACACTTTTGGAAAGGTAGCCTCCACATGCCGGAAGCCCGCCCGCTTCAAGTTCAATACCTTAAAGCTGCATGCTCCAACTGCAGTGTATTGGAATTGTGCCTTCCGCTTGGCCTGACGGCCCTGGAGATCGAGCGTCTGGACACGCTGATCGTGCAAAGATTCAAGGTCAAAAAAGGCGCGGCACTCTACCGCGCAGGCGATCCGTTACGCTCGCTTTACGCCGTGCGAATCGGTTCGTTCAAGACCAGCGTGGTTTCGGTCGATGGTCGCGAACAAGTCACAGGGTTCCAGATACCCGGCGAAATGCTCGGCCTGGACGCCATCAGCACCGATTTGCATGCGTGCAATGCGGTTGCTCTGGAGGACAGCGAGGTCTGCCCCATCCATTTTTCCCACCTGGAAAAACTTGCCCGAGAACTGCCTTCACTGCAGCACAACCTGAACAAAATCCTCAGCCGGGAAATCGTTCGCGATCACGACATGCTGATGATGCTGGGCAACATGAACTCGGATGAACGCTTGGCCGCTTTTCTGATGAATATGTCGCAACGCTTGAATACGCGCGGATATTCGTCCAGCAACTTTGTGCTGAAAATGCGTCGGGAGGAAATCGGCTCTTACCTAGGCCTTCGCCTCGAAACTATCTGTCGGGGCATCGCACACTTGCGTGACCAGGGGTTGGTGGAAATAACCGGCCGCGACGTTAACATCATGGATCTGGACGGGCTCAAGCAACTGATCGTGGGTTGCCATCGCCACTTGAGGTGAAACCTGACGTCTGGAGCGTCTTCAGGCGTGCCATGGTCCTGAATCGCCCCGGCCAGCCGTGACAGCTATCGGGCCCTGCAAATGGTCAAGGACGCCCACCATCCGGCACCCGTCCAGACGACAGCGAGGGTCAGGCTTATGCCCGATCACCGGGTGCCGAATTGGCCGGGGCTTCGGATCAGCCTCCGCGACACCTGCTCGATGCCAATCAGGCGCTGGAACGGTTACGGACCGGGCAGTTCAACGGCGCAATCGTGCTCACTCCCTGACGCGCTGCCTGACGGCCAGAAGACTCCCCGGCACCGAGTACAGCGCCCGCTCAGTATTGCTGCCGATAAGCCGGTCGATTCCCTCCCGATGCACAGCACCCATTACCACCACGTCGGCCAAGTACTCCTCGACGAATCCACTGATCACAGGCACCGGCAGCCCCATAACGAAATGGCGTCGTTCTGGCGGCACGCCGTGGCGCTCCGCCAGAGTAATAAACGCTTCATGCAAGGATTGACGCAGCTCCTCAATATAGTCCACGCCCCAACCGCCCCCGGCCAGTGGCGCATCGCTGTTGAAGACGGGCGACAAGTCATAGGCGTACAGCAGGTGTAACGGCGCATCGCATTGAAGAGCCAGGGTATTGGCCGTCTGAATGATGGCGTCGTTCAAACCGCTGATTTGTGTCGACGAATCGAACGGGTCCACTGCAGCCACGATCCGGTGTGGCAAGCTGTAACGGACGTGGTTGACCAAGTGCATGGGGATTGGGCATTCACGCAACAAGTGACAATCGAGCGGAGTAATGAACACTCGCTTGAGCGCGGGTTCAAGGGTTACATCCTTGATCAGCAGATCAGGCTTCAGATCTTCGACCGTCCTCAAAATGTCCAGTAACGGATGGGTGGTGAAGACGGCTTTGACCGTGACCTCCAAATCCAAGTCGCTGAGCCGATCGAATTCTTCGGCCTCCCAGCGACGATAGCGACGCAAATAGCGCTGCTGCTCTGCGTCGTCGATTTTTTCCTCCCACAAATGCACCACTGGTGTTGGCTCAACAAAGGCCCGCACATCCAGAACTGCCCCTGTGGCCCCAGCCAGAGCGACGGCGCGCTGCATGGCGGGCGACTGCTGAAGGCTTTTATCGACGATCAGTAGCAACCGTTGATATTGACTCATCACACACCTCCGTTCGACCCCGGTCTTCACGTGCCGGCATGCTTCAACACTGCGCTCTGGTACCTCGTGCGAGTTGATTTACATCAAACACAGGTGAATTGACGCCCCCGGCACCAGTCTCTGATCCAGATCAAACTCCAGCGTAGACAGCGGCGTAGAAAGGCATCAAACGCGGTTGCTTTTTCTGACTCGTCCCCCTTCAAACCGTACTGGAGGAATACCCCATGCTCACCGTCAAAGACCACAATGATCGAGCCGCGGCCGCGTATGCCGCGGTCGACGGCCAATACTGGATCGAAGCGCTCAGGGACGGCCGCCACGTGCTGATACGGCCGCTGGCGAAAAAGGATCGCGACCGTGAATATGCCTTCATCAAGCGGCTGTCTCCGGAGTCCCGGCACATGCGCTTTCTCGCGCAGATCAACGAGCCCGGCGCTGCGATGCTCGATCAGTTGATGGACACCGACAACAAACAGCGCGTGGCCTACATCGCCCTGGTCCACGACAATGGTCAACTGATCGAGATCGGCATCAGTCGTTACGCGGCCACCGGCGAACATGAATGTGAATGCGCCGTCACGGTCGCCGATGAATGGACGCACCTGGGGCTGGGTACGTTGCTGATGGAGCATTTAATCAAGGCCGCCCGCAAGAACGGTTTTCGCCATATGTATTCGGTGGACGCCGCCAACAATGCGCCCATGCGCGACCTGGCCAAGGCATTGGGTTTCGCGACGAACAATGACCCCAACGACACCCGTCAGGTCATCCATCGTCTTTACCTGTAAAAAATCACCCCGCGATGTTCCGGCCAACGGTCCATCGCGGGGCGATCCAGTCCTCAGGATTACAGCATTCGTCCCGGCTTGATCGCCAGCACACTGCACGGCGCCCGATGCAAGAGTTGCTCGGCCGTGGTTCCGAGAAGTTTTCTCAAGCCTTTGTGCTGCACAGTGCCCATGACGATGACATCGGTATTGTGGTCCGAGACGAACTCACAAATACGCGGCACAGGTGACCCCTCGTAAAAGTGACGACGCTCCGGAGGCACGCCATGGCGTTCAGCGATGGCCGCAAACGCGTCATGCTGAGCCGTTCCCAACATTTCATATAGGCCGGTGGCCAGCGGTAAGGCGGCAAAGCCCATGTCCTGAGCGTATACAACCGTCCAGTCATACACATGCAGCAGTTCAAGACTGGCATCACAGACCGCAGCCAGTTTCGTTGCTGCGTCGATAATCTGGTCATTGAACACATGGTCCTGATCCTCATCGCGCAACACATCAATAATGGCCAGTACATTGCGCGGCCGGGGATTTAGAGGCGTGGTCACCAGATGCACCGGTACCGGACAATCACGCAGCAGCTGCCAATCCAGCGGCGTGAAAAACACACGTTTCAGCACCGACTCTTCCTGGGCGTCCTTGATGATCAGCGTCAGCGGCATCTCATTGATGAAGTTCAGGATCTCTTCGTAAGGATGCTGTACCCACACCACCTCGCTGGAGACCTCGACGCCGTGCTTGCTCATCAATCCGGCCTGATCGGCGAGCCATTGCCGATGGGTTTGCAGATAGCCGTCCCGGGCCAGACTGAATTGTTCCGGGGCGAAAAGCCCCGCCACCGCCAGAGCTTGTGAATAGTCGAACGCCACGATGTGCAACGGCAATTGCATCGCCAGCGCCAACGCAGCGGCCCGGTCGAATGCCGGTGTCCGAGTCATGGCTGAAGGAGCGATCAAGAGTAAACGTTGAGTCTGCGACATGGGACACCTCGGCACGCGGCCATTTCAATCCAGGAGTAGAACCACAGATTGATTGCTCCCCGTTCCGACCACTTGATTTTTATCAGTTACTCGCGCGATGTCCGTCAGGACACCCCCATGCCCGCCCACATTGCCAGTGTCAGCAACACCTGGCCGGGAATCACATAAGCGGCAAACCGTCGCCCGCCGCTGACCCACGCCACCACGCATTTGCTGACGGAGTTGCTGCTGATCGCAATCAGCACAGGGCCGACAACGGCATCGAACGGCAATTGGCCGGACTTGGCCAACGTAGCAATCGACGCCGTCGAGGCATGCGCATCGGCAAAACCGCTGAACGTGGCCGTCAGCATTACCCCCAACTGGCCGAAATGGCTGAGCATCATGGACGAAACAAAAGTGATGCCGGTCATGGTCAACGTGACGATCAGGGCCAGTTTGAGCTTGAACGCACCACCGACCTTGATTGACTCGTTAGCCCCGGAAGCGGTCTTGGGAAACATCAGGCACACGCCATACAATGCTGTGACGGCGGCTCCGGATACCAGCGGCCCCCACATGTGGTGGAGCAAACCGGGATCGACCGCCCCCAGGATCAGGCCGACCTGAGTGACAGTGGCCATATTGGACAGGATCGCGGCCGCACTCAGGAGCTTTGTGTTGTCGGGCTGTCGGGCGACGAGGTGGCCCATGGCGGCAATCGTTACGGTGCTGGAGGCAAACCCGGAGGCAATGGCGCTAATGGCGTAACCGTAACGGGTGCCCAAGGTACGAACAGCAATGTGTCCAATCGCCCCCACGGCCATAAGCAATACGGTCAGGGTGCAAATGGTACGAAAATTGATGGCCGCGTAGGGGCCGATAAAGCGGTCCGGCGCCAAGGGCAGCACGACCAGCGCAGCAGTCAGCAGGATCAGGCCGTCACCCAATTCCGCTTCGGTCAACTGGCTACGGGCAAAGTAATGCAGCTTCTTTCGATAGGTCAGCAGCCCCGCGATCACCACGCCGATGGCAATCGCCAGCTCGGGGTTCGTGCCACACAACGCCCCCAGTACCAACACCGTAAATAACGCCACCTCGCTGGTCACGCCGGGGTCGTCGCTCAGGCTTCGCCAATACGCCACGGTGACGAGTAACCCCAAGGCGATCGCCATGATGCCCACCAGCAGGCTGCCACCGACCTGCATCGTCACATAACCCAACAAGGCCGTAATCGCGTACGTCCGTAAACCGGCACAAGCGCGGGTTTCCCCCTGCCCCTTGTGCCGTTCGCGTTCAAGACCGATGAGCATGCCAATTCCCAGCGCCGCAGCTGCACCTGTCAGCCCAATGGTTTCGTTCATTGGGTTGTCATTCGCACGAAGCCCGCCCGGTGCTGGCCCAAAGCGTTACTCCACGAGGTCGGCGCGAACCTGTTCGCCTTTGGGACAGTCCGTTCGAGGGTCGGGCATCCGTCTGGTAAAAGCTGCCGGGCCAGGGGGAATCGGCCAGGCGTGCGGCGCTTCGATACGGGCCTTGAGTTGGCCAACGAAAGCCTGCGCTTCGCTCAGGCTATTGAAGTTCACTTCCAGGGCATCCATGCACACGACCCAGCAATGGCTTGCCGGTTTCTCCGTGATATCAATGATCATAGATACCTCCGTTCTACTTCGAGAATAAAGCCGGACAGCCTCACGGCGTAATCGCGATCTTCATCACACCGTCCTGTTGGTGGGCAAACAACTCATAAGCCGCCTCGATATCATCGAGCTTGAAACGGTGTGTCACGAGCGGTGACAGGTCCACACCACCGCTTTGCACCACCGCCATCAAGCGGCGCATGCGCTCCTTGCCGCCGGGGCACAGGGTGGTGACGATGCTGTAGTCCCCCAACCCTGCAGCAAAGGCATCGAGGGGGATGCGCAGATCGCTGGAGTAAACGCCGAGGCTGGACAGTCGACCGCCCGGACGTAGCACCCGCAGTGCGGACTCGAACGTCCCCTGGGTCCCCAGTGCCTCGATAGACACATCGACACCCCGACCATCGGTCAAGGCCATGATCTGCTCGACCACGTTACCGTCCTTGAAATTGACGACATGGGTCGCGCCCAACCGTCGCGCGACGCTCATCCGCTCGGCCACGGCATCGACGCCAATGATCGTCGTCGCGCCTTTGAGGCGTGCACCAGCCACCGCGCAGAGGCCTATTGGCCCAAGGGCAAATACGGCAACTGTATCGCCGATGGTCACTTCACCCCGCTCTGCCCCGGAAAATCCGGTGGACATAATGTCCGGGCACATCAACACCTGCTCGTCACTAAGCCCGTCGGGAATCGGGCACAAATTGGCAATGGCGTCCGGTACCAGCACGTACTCGGCCTGGCAGCCGTCAATAATGTTGCCGAACTTCCAACCCCCGATGGCGCGAAAACCATGGCGGGTGTCCGGGCCGTCCTGTGAACCGCAACCACAGAGACAGGCATAACTCTGTCCGCTGGGCGTAATGGCACCGGCAATCACCCGCTGGCCCTCAACAAAGCCACGCACCTGGGAACCCAAGCGTTCAATGATGCCCACCGGCTCGTGGCCCACGGTCAGGCCCTTGGCCACTGGATACTCACCACGCAGGATATGCACGTCGGTGCCACAAATGGTCGTGGTGGTGATACGGATCAATGCATCCTGCGGCCCGACTTCAGGGATGGGTTTGTCTTCCAGCACGATCCGGTTCTGCTCAACGAAAACAGCCGCTTTCATGGTTCCCATGGTGATCCCTCTTATGCCGAGCCAACGTTCAGTTCGAGTCCAAAGACTGCGCTGGGTTGACGGACGAAAGATTGATAATGGTCAACAATTTCGTGACTGGACAAGCCCCGGACAACCGCACGTCGGACCACATCGTCGGTCTCTCCTTCATTTGACAAAGATCAAACCCGATGCACCGTTCCACAGCAGGATAAGTGCAAGGCTTCACTGCCCAATGCCTCAGCCATTGGGGCAAGAAACAGCGCGATTACCTACCGGAGAGTTGTCATGTCTGATCAATCACGTTTCATGCTGATCGTCTCGCCGTTGATGGAAAATAGCCCCGCCTTCGACCGGGCCGCCGCACTGGCCAAGGCTGCAGACGCGGCACTGCACATCGTGGCGTTCGATTACCTCGAAGGGCTGGCGACGGCTGGAATGGTCAACGAACAAGCGCTGGAACAGATGCGGCTGGGCTATGTCGAGCGCCATCGTCAATGGCTTGAAGACCAGGCTAGACCGTTGCGCAAAATCGGGGTTCACGTCACTACTGAAGTGGTCTGGGTGGAGCGGCCGTTGCAGGAAATCCTCGTTCATCTCAAAGAACAGCCGATGGCCGTATTGATCAAGGCGCTAGAACACGAATCCCTGCTATCACGCCTGATGTTTACCCCGCTGGATATCCATCTGCTACGTGAATGCCCTGTACCGCTGCATTTTGTCAGCCATATGCACCATGCTTTGCCACGAAAAATCGTCGCCGCCGTCGACCCTTTCCACTGTGATGACCAATACAAAGGTTTCAACGACAGGATTTTGCGCGAGGCGTCAAAACTGGCCACTACCTGCAACGCCGAACTCGAAGTGATCTACGCCCATGACCTTTCATCCATCAGTGCAGATGAATTCGGTTTCAGCAATGGTTCGGCATTTTTTTCTTCGAGCAAAGCCAAGACCCTGTTCGACGCGCAAGCGGAAGCGTTCCGCGAGCTTTCGGAGCGTAACGGTATTGCGCCGGAGCACCAGCACATGATCATGGGCAATCCGGCCAAAGTGCTTTCCAGCTATGCCGAGGCTTATGACACCGATGTGATTGTCATGGGGCGCATAGGTCACCGCGCCATGGAGCGATTAGTCGGCAGCACCGTGGAACATCTGCTGTACAAGATTCCCTGCAGCGTCTGGGTGGTTTCGCCAGAAGTACTGGACTGACTCGTATCTCTCCAGGACGCCGTCAGGGTCAAGAGCGCACTGAATTCATGACCTGCTTCGTCCAGACAACATCCGGGCAAGGGTGTTATCACCGACCCAGTAGTGATGGAACAGGCCAGCGAGCGCATGCAGGCCGATCAGCCAATAGCCGCTGCTGCCAAGCCATTCGTGCCAGTACTTGAATCGCTTGGCCAGATCCGGATCCACCGACACCGGTGCCGACAGATAGAAGTCGAAATACGGCAAGGGCTTGCCCCCCGCAGCCAGCATCAACCAGGCCATCAGTGGCGTCACAATCATCAAGCCATACAGCGCCAGGTGCATCAGGTGTGACAGGCCGGTCTGCCAGGCCGGCGGCGTGGGAGTGATCGGCGGACGCGGCGTCAGACGCCCGAGCAGGCGAACCCAGACCAGAGCGAAAATGCTTATCCCGAACAGCCCATGCAACCCCAGGAGCAGAGCTCGTGCGTCGCTGCCGCGCGGCAGCAGTCCTTTGATCTCAATGCACGCATACACGCCGACGAACAGCGCCAACATCAGCCAGTGCAGGGTGATCGACAGCTTTGCATAACGATCTGTGACTATCTCGCGGGTCATAAACACGCCTCATCAAAATTTAGGACGACTGCCGTGCGACAGCCTCTGAGCGGTTGCTTTGAACCGGCGGCACGCAGCCTGTCGGTCAAAACTTAAGACAGTCTGAAGAACAGCGCTCAACGAACCTTTTTCCACCTTCAGACTTCATTAAGAAATGCCTCGGATACTCCCCTCAAACTTACAGAGGGAGGCGTTCCGCCCATGCCCGATTTCGACTGGAACATTGCATTGCCGCTGCACTTCGGCCAGGCAGAAACGCCACAGATCGTCCTGTCCCGCGCCTTACCGGGCGATGAACAGAGACCGGTATTCGAGAACTTTATCCAGCAACGCTTTCGCAAGGTTCACGGTGCAGACATTCGTCATTTCATGCCGCAGTTGTTCGGCATAAGCAGCAGCGACGGCGAACTGTGCGCGGTCGCCGGGGTACGCCTGGGCCGTGACGAGCCGTTGTTTCTGGAGCGTTATCTGGACAAACCGATCCAGACATTGATCAGCGCCGTGGTGGAGCGTCCGGTGGACCCTGCCGGCATCGTCGAGGTCGGCAATCTGGCCGCCACCGACACCGGCAATGCCCGGATGAGCATCATTGCCATCACCTACCTGCTGGCCATGGGCGGGCTGGAATGGGTGGCCTTCACCGGCAATATGGGCCTGGTCAACAGCTTTCACCGACTGGGCCTGAAACCGGTGACCCTCTGCGCCGCCGACCCGCAGCGACTGGGCGACGACCGGCACAGTTGGGGCAGCTACTACGAAAGCAAACCCTGGGTTCACGTCGGCAACATCCGCGCCGGCTTCATTCATTTACGTAACATCGGTCTGTTCAGCCGGCTGGGCTTGCCATCGTCCCTTGACGGAGCCTGCCATGTCGCCTGAATGCCAACGATTCGAGCAGGCCTTGCGCAGCCATGCCGAGCGCAAGAGCAACGTCATTGCCCTGTGGGGCGACACCCTGAAAATCGATTACGCCACGCTGTACGCTGAAGTGAAGTACCGCCAGCAACGTCTGCGCGATGAACAGGCAAGCGTCATCGCCCTGGCTCTGGACAACGGCGTCGAGGCCATACTCTGGGACTTGGCCGCGCTGTTCGAAGGCCTTGCTTGCGTGACCTTGCCCCCCTTCTTCAGCCCCGCACAGCGTGCCCACTGCCTGGAACAGAGCCAGGCAGAGCGAGTGATTGCCGAACCGGAATTCGAAGCCGAACTGCTCGTTGCCGGGTATGAGAAAAGCGCCGAGTTCTGGCGACGCTCGTTCGCCGGCCCGAGCCGCATGCACCCCGGCACGGCCAAACTGACCTTCACCTCCGGCACCACCGGGACTCCCAAAGGCGTGTGCCTGAGCGCCGACAGCTTGTTGCGGGTAGCGCGGGAACTGGATCAGGCCAGCAAACCCACTGAACCACAGCATCACCTGGCGCTGTTGCCGCTGGCGATCCTGCTGGAAAACCTGGGCTGCTACGCCGCGCTTTACGCCGGTGCCACCCTGAGCCTGCCGAGCCAGAAAACCCTGGGCATCCGGGGCGCCAGCGGCGTCGATGTACCGCGCCTGCTCGGTTGCCTGGCCAGTCGTTCGCCCGAGAGTCTGATTCTGGTGCCGCAACTGCTGCTGATGCTGGTCAGCGCAACCGAACAGAACGCGTTCAATCCGCAAACACTGCGCTTTGCCGCCGTCGGTGGCGCGCGGGTCTCTAAGGACTTATTGCAACGCGCCCGACATGTCGGCCTGCCGGTCTATGAAGGTTACGGCCTGTCCGAATGCGCTTCGGTCGTCTGCCTCAATCGCCCCGCAGCGTACCGTGCAGGTAGCGTCGGCCGGCCCCTGCCCCACGTCGAAGTGAAACTGGCCGAAGACGGTGAGGTACTGATCAAGGGCTCGCTCTTGCTCGGTTACCTGGGTGAGCCGGCCTACACCGACGAGTGGTGGCACAGCGGCGATCTGGGGGAGTTCGACGCGCAGGGTTTCCTCTTCCTCAACGGTCGCAAAAAGCATCAATTCATCACCAGCTACGGGCGCAACGTCAACCCGGAATGGGTCGAAGCGGAACTCACCCAACGCCAACACATCGCCCAGGCTTTTGTGTATGGCGAGGCCCTGCCGCGAAATCACGCACTGCTGTGGCCCAATCGCCCGGACTGCACGGACGAACAACTGGCTGCTGCCGTCGCCGAAGCCAACGACGCGTTACCCGATTATGCCCAGGTGCATCACTGGACACGCCTGAATGAACCCTTCACTGCCGCCAATGGCTTGCTGACCGCCAATGGCCGCCCGCGCCGGGACGCCATCGTCGCGTTATACCGCGCACAACTGACCGAATTCCCCCATTCCGAGGAGCCCGCATCATGACGTTTTTCGACACCCTGCAAGAAGCCACTCAACAAGAGCGCCACGAACTGTTCAACCTGCCGATCATCCTCGATGCGCTGCAAGGCCAGGTCAGTCTTGAAAGCTATCGGGCGTTTCTCGCTCAGGCGTACTACCACGTGCGCCACACCGTGCCGCTGATGATGGCGTGCGGCGCGCGCCTGCCCACACGCCTGGAATGGCTACGCAAGGCGGTGTGTGAATACATCGAGGATGAATACGGCCACGAACAGTGGGTGCTCGACGACATAGCCGCCTGTGGCGGTGATCGCGAAGCGGTGCGCAACGGCCAGCCCTCGCTGCCGATTGAACTGATGGTCGGTTTTCTCTATGACCTGATTGCCCGGGGCAACCCGGTGGGGCTGTTCGGCATGGTCAACGTACTGGAAGGCACCAGCATCGCCCTGGCGACTCACGCGGCGGGCAGCATCCGTGAGCACTTGGCCTTGCCGGAAAGCGCCTTCAGTTATTTGAGCTCCCACGGTTCGCTGGACATCGAGCACATGCAGACCTATCGCCGGCTCATGAATCAACTCGACGACAGCGCCGACCAGGCCGCCGTGATCCATGCCTCGAAAGTGGTGTACCGGCTTTACGCCGACATGTTCCGCGGTTTGCCGGGCCGCCTGGAAGTCCAACATGCAGCTGCATGAGGCCCGTGTGGTCCTGACCGGCGCGAGTGGCGGTATCGGCATGGAGATCGCCAGCGCACTGTGCGCCGCCGGTGCCCGGGTCCTGGCCGTGGCTCGTCACCAGGAGTCACTGCTGCCGCTGCTCGCGCGCTATCCACAGAACATGCACTGGGTGGCCGCCGACCTGACGTTGCCCTTTGACCGGCACAAGGTACTGGCCGCCGTTGAGGCCATCGGCGGCATCAACCTGTTGATCAATGCCGCCGGCGTCAATCATTTCGCCATGCTGGAACAGCTCGATGACAGCGACATCAACGCCATGTTGGCGGTCAACGTCAGTGCACCGATTTGCATGACCAAGCTGCTGTTGCCGCAGCTCAAGCAAGCCGACAGTGCCATGGTGGTGAATGTCGGCTCGACCTACGGTTCGATCGGCTACCCCGGTTATGCCAGTTACTGCGCCACCAAGTTTGCCCTGCGCGGTTTTTCCGAAGCCCTGCGCCGGGAATTGGCGGATACCCGGGTCAGTGTTCTGTACGTGGCACCCCGCGCCACCCGCACATCGATGAACAGCGCGGCGGCCCAAGCCCTGAACGATGCCCTCAAGGCCAATGTCGACGACCCGAAAACCGTGGCCTCGGCCGTCCTCCACGCAATCGCCGGCGACCACCGCGACCTTTACCTGGGCTGGCCGGAACGTTTTTTCGTGCGACTCAACAGCCTGTTGCCCAACCTGGTGGATCGAGGCCTGCGCAAGCAATTGCCACTGATCCGCCGTCTGAGCCACAAACCCGAGAACGAGCAAAAACCATGAAAAAAATCTTTGCCTGCCTTTTGATAGGCGCCTTCAGTCAGATCGCCTGGGCCCTCGACAGCGCCGACCAGCAACGCCTCTCTGCCCTCCAGCAGAGTTGGGCGCACATTCAATACGAAATGCCGGAAAAACAACGCGAGCAAGCCTTCGAACAACTGGCCGCGCAAGCCTCCGCCTTCAGCCAGGAACGCCCGGCCGTGGCCGAAGCGTGGATCTGGAAAGGCATTGTCACCAGCAGTTGGGCCGGCGCCCAAGGCGGACTCGGGGCATTGGGCAAAGCCAAAGACGCCAAGGCTGACCTGGAAAAATCCCTGACTCTGGACCCCAAAGCCCTGCAAGGCTCGGCTTACACCAGCCTCGGCGCACTGTATGACCGCGTACCGGGCTGGCCCATCGGTTTTGGTGATTCAGACAAGGCCGAACAACTGCTCAAGCTTGCCTTGCAGATGAACCCCAATGGCATCGACAGCCTGTACTTTTGGGGCGATCACCTTTACCGTCAAAAGCGCTACTCTGAGGCCAAGGCAGCGTTGCAAAAGGCGCTGCTGGCCGCCCCTCGCCCCAACCGCGAAACGGCCGACGTCGGGCGCCGCAAAGAGATCGAGACGTTGCTGGTGGACGTAAACAGAAAACTCGACTGACAGGAGTTCGCGTGCGTTTATTACTGATCGAGGATGACGTCGCCCTCGGCGAAGGCATTCACCAGGCCCTCGGGCGCGAAGGCTACACCGTCGACTGGATCAAGGACGGCAGCAGCGCCCTGCATGCCTTGCTCAGTGAAACCTTCGACCTGGCCGTGCTTGATCTCGGCCTGCCGCGCATGGACGGTCTCGAAGTGCTGCGGCGCCTGCGCGACAGCGGTTCCAACTTGCCGGTGCTGATACTCACCGCCCGCGATGCCACCGAAGACCGCATCGCCGGGCTGGATGCCGGCGCCGATGACTATCTGATCAAACCGTTCGACCTGGCCGAACTCAAAGCCCGGTTGCGCGCCCTGCTGCGGCGCAGCGCCGGACGCGCGCAAATGCTGATCGAGCACGCCGGCATCAGCCTCAACCCCGGCACGCAGCAGGTCAGCTATCTTGGCCAGCCCGTGGGGCTGACACCCAAGGAGTACCAGTTGTTGCACGAATTGCTCTCGCCACCGGGTCGCGTCATGACCCGCGATCATTTGATGCAACTGCTGTACGGCTGGAATGAAGAAGCGGAAAGCAACACCCTGGAAGTGCACATCCATCACCTGCGCAAGAAATTCTCCACCGACCTGATCCGCACCGTTCGTGGTGTGGGCTATCTGGTGGAGGAACGTCGATGACGTCGATCCGTCGCCGTACGCTGACGCTGATCATCGGCTTGATGCTCGCCGGGCTGGCGGTGATCAGCCTGTTTAACGTACACGACAGCAACCACGAAATCGCCGAGGTCTACGATGCGCAACTGGCGCAGAATGCCCGCCTGTTGCAAGGCGTGATGCGCATGCCTTTGGCGAGTCAGGAACATGCGGATCTGTACCAGGCGTTCAATGCGGCGCTGGGCGAGGCAGTGCCTCGCGGCGATGGTCATCCGTACGAAAGGAAAATCGCCTTTCAGGTGTGGAATCCCAAAGGTGAAGTGCTGGTGCACACCGCCAGTGCGCCCTCGTTCGGCACGCCACCGAACACACCCGGTTTCAGTGACGTGGTGGATTTGAACAATCGTCACTGGCGCGCCTTTGTCCTTGAAGACAAACAAAATGGCCTGCGCATCTGGGTCGGTGAACGCGACGATGTGCGGGCGGATCTGGTCGATCGCATCGTCCGCCACACCCTGTGGCCGAACATACTGGGCAGCCTGATCCTCGCGGCGATGGTTTGGCTGGCCATCGGCTGGGGGGTCAAGCCGTT